>JAVBSU010000148.1:0-6700 GCA_031556555.1 Christensenellaceae bacterium | reverse complement strand
GGATATGGAAGTGGAGGGCTACGCATACCTTTTCCCATACCTTAACGAAAGGAAGAGGGAAGCGAAGAAGTAGCCCAAAATGAAACTGCGGCAACAGGCTGTCTCGAAATAATCATTTGAGACGGCCTTTCTTATGTGGATTTTTATAATCATATTACGCAATTGTAACTTTTTATTAATAGATTCTTGTGTTTTTACCGTCAATACTATATAATTCATATAATGTTAGTTAATATATTGGGGGAGGCTTTGCGTGCGGAGTAAATATTCGAGAAGACGCAAATTCCGCGGTACAGTCCAGAAGATAAAGAGGCCGTTCAAGAAGGTAGCCGTAAAGTGGAACCGGATGCGCCGCAAAAACAAGATCATAGTTGCGGGCAGCATGGTGGCGTCGCTGGTATGCGCTGTGCTTCTTGTTATGTACATACCTGGTTTGGCTTACCCTTCGAACGAACCGATGATAGATGAAGCGGCGGAAGTGGAAGCGGTTGAACAAGCGCCGCAGCCTTCGCCCACGCCCCGGCCTACGCCAAAACCCACTCCAACGCCCGACCCCACGCTTCTGGAGGGTATGGAGAGTACGGAAGTTAAAAAGCTCCAGTCGCGGCTTATGGATCTTGGATATCTTGATATAGACGAGACGACCGAGTATTACGGCCCGGCCACCAACTACGCGGTGCAGCTTTTCCAGCGCCAGCACGGCCTTGATATGGACGGGGTGTGCGGGCCTAAAACCCTTGAGTACATATACTCCAATGACGCCAAGATGTATACTCTGCTCCAGGGAACGGAAGGCAACGACGTCGACATGCTGCAGGAACGGCTGCAGGAACTTGGATACCTTTCCAAAATAACAGGTTACTACGGCACGGAAACGATAGAGGCCGTGCAGGCGTTTCAAAAAAGGAATGATCTCGGCGTGGACGGCAAGACTGGGCAGGAAACGCTGGATATGATTTATTCTTCCGACGCGCAGCCAACCGAGGAGCTGGAAAATCAGATACGCCGCAGGGGAACGATCAGGGAATTCCTGGCATCGGCTGAAAACCAATTGGGGAAGAAATATGTGGGGGGGGCGGCGGGGCCCAATACCTTCGACTGCTCGGGTCTTGTGACATACTGCCTGAGGCAGGCCGGTTCATCCACGGGAAGGCTTAACGCCGCGGGTTTCTCGCAGAACTCCAGGTGGGAGAACATTTCATCCATGGGCAACCTTGAGATAGGCGACCTGCTTTTCTTCAGTACGAACGGCAAACGCATAGGACACACGGGCATATACATAGGCGACGGAATGATGATAGACGCTTCTTCCGCCAACGGCAAGGTGATAGAAAGAAGCTGCATGTCCTCCTACTGGACGAGCCATTTTGTAAACGCCAGGAGGCCGTGGTAAAGCATAAGCGAAAGAAAGCGAGGCGAGTTCTGATGAAGTTTATTGAAAAACCGATTGCAATGGCTATGTGCGCGGTATTGGGATTGAGCCTGCTCGCGTGCGGCGTTGCAGCCAAACCAAGCGTCGATAAAGTGATCGAAGGCATAACACTTGAAAGCCTTGCGGACAGTACCCGCATACAGGAACTCCTGAAAAACGAGGATGCCGTCAACGTTAAGCTCACGTACTACGGTTTGCCGGCAGAGGGCGGCAATGAGGCTGTTGTGGACAAGGTTTACCTGGCGAAAGAGGGCGGCGATTACTTCGCTTACGAGGAATTCGACAGTGAAGGCACGGTGCTGATATCGGAGATTGGCGTGGTTGAGGTATCGCCGGAAGGCAGGGAGACCGTCACACTGTTTGAAGACGACCCGGCCGCTAAAGAGTATTACTATCCAAGCTTGATGGGGCAGTTGTTTTTTTCGGAGACGGATGGGGAGAGCATTGTTTCAATAGAGCCGGTGGAAGAGGGTATACTTGTTACAACCGGGTTACCCATAGAGGATTATCCTTTTGCAGGTTATTTGAATGATACCTACGGGATAGATGGCGGCCTCATAGGAACCGAGATTATGCTGGACGGGACGGGCATGCCCCTTAAGTTGACGGTAAATTATTTTGAGGATGAGGACGCGAAGCCGCTGCCTTTGCAGGAAGCTGAATTAACCTACGGCGCGGACTTCTCACTTCCTGACTACGCAAACGAAATAATGCCGTAAAAGCAGTAATTCAGATAAACAGAAACGGCCGTTCCTTGGAGTGGAGCGGCCGTCGTGTATTTGAAGTTTAGTTATACTAATTCCAACCTAAAATGCCGTATCTTTGTGGTCTTTTATTCGCGCTGCATCGTTGCTGCCACTTGACGTAGCCGTCTGCTACGCCTGCGTGCCTGCGCCTTGCATCACGAAAAAAAATCCTCACAAATCTTACCGACATTTCAAATTGAAATTAGTTTACAGGCTAAGGTCAAACAGGAATCCTGTCCTCGGCATGAGCATATTCAAAACGTTGGGCGCTGTGCTAAGCGTGCCGAAGCTTGTGTACGTGGAGGCGTGTGAACCCGCGGCCATGACGTCCCTGGCGCCTTGCTCAAGCGAATTGGCGGCGTCTATACTGCTTCCCGCCAGCGTTTCTTTAACTGTGTCAGGGCCTTCCTGTATCGCGTTTAAAAGCTTCATGTGATCCATGTGTATGCTGCCGTCATCTTCATTTATAAATATACCCATGGCGGCCAGCCGCGCTTTGGTACTGTCCGAAAGGCCTCCCATTCCGTTGAGCATACCGAGGGCGCGTGTGGCGTTGTTTGGTATGGTGCTGTTTCTGGCTATAAAGGATATCGCCTCGTTGTACGCCTTGGAGAAGGCGGCGGCGGAAGAGACGATCTCGGAAGCGTCTACGCCCTGGGATATAATAGCTTCTCCCGGCCCGCTTAACGTTATGGTGCCCAGAGATCCTCCCATGAGTTCAACTTCGTTGCCGGATGAAGTGTATTCTTCGCCGTTTATCCTGAAACTGGCGTTGCGCGCGGTCTGTATCTCGCGCATTTCGAGTTTTTCCGCGGCGTCTTTGCCCTGGTTTGAAACGAGCTCGAAAGCACCCTTAGCTCCGGTGCCGAGCGAGCTCAGCCTTATGCTGGCCGCTCCGCTTTCGCTTATGACCTTGGCGGTCACTGGCGCGTCGGAAGAGTTTACGCTGGCCGCGAGATTGTTGAGCGCGTCAAGATTCGTATCGCCCTCAATAACTTCAAAGCTCACGTCGTAGCTCATTTCGCCGGCCGCTATGCTTAGCGTGTTTTCGCCTTCGCCGAACACGGACGGATCGGCTGAAATAAAGCTTTCAGACTGGGACATCTGCCTGGCGGCAAGCTCCGAAACGTTGAGCTCGTAGCTTGTTCCTTCCATGCCGTAAAACGAAGAACCGCTTATTGTGGCCACGCTGTCGTCCGAACTGTAGTAAGTGTTTGCGTCGGAATAACGCGCGGCGCTACTGAGGCCGTAAGCGGCGTTTTTAAGGCCGCTCAGCCTTTGAGCGTTTTCGCTGGCGTACTTAAGGGTAGTGTCCGCCATGCTTTCGCTAAGGTTGCCGTATGGATTATAGTAGCTGTTGAGGCCGTTTATAAGGGTGGATCTTGAAGTGGTCCTGAAGGCCGTAGTAGGCTTTATTATGCTGGAAGTATAATTTCTGGCGCTGCCAACATTATATAAATTGCCATACATATTGTTTGGAGGAATAATCACATTGAAGCACCTCTCTTCCCTAGGATGATAAATACTTACAACTATCCGTCTATATTATAAACAGTTCTAAAAGAAATATCAACAATTTTGTATATATTTTGCATAAAAATTATATGTTAATGCTAATTTCAGTTTAAAATGTTCAATAGATTTATGAGGATTTTTTTCGTGATGCAAGGCGCGGACACGCAGGCGTAGCAGGCAGCTACGTCAAGTGGCGGCAACGCGGCAGCGCGGAAAAAAGACCGTAAATCTTCAATGTTTTAAATTGAAATTAGTATAAATGACAATTGATTATAATAGGCGGTTTTGGTAAAATAATAAAATGTGATAATGAAGTGTATTCGATTTTAATAATATAAGGGAGGTAATCATGTCCGAATTATTGGATATTACCATAGGCGATATGTTAAAGAGGCAGGCGGGGCGTTTCGGGGATTCGGACGCGCTTGTTGAGCCTTATCTTGGCGTACGCCTTACATACAGGGAATTCGACGAACTCACGGACCTTGTTGCGCGTGGATTCATGGGTATGGGGATACAAAAAGGCGATAACGTAGCCATATGGGCGACGAATTACCCTGAGTGGGTCATAAGCCAGTTCGCCACTTCAAAGATGGGCGCGGTGCTTGTGACGGTCAACACGAACTACAAACAGTTTGAGCTGGAATACCTTTTAAAGCAGTCGGACTCCATGACCCTCATAATGATGAAGGGTTTCAAGGATTCCGATTACATAAGCCATATACGTGGGCTGTGCCCCGAGCTCAACGAGATGCCGCCGGGCAAGCTTGAATCCAAGAGGCTGCCCTTCCTTAAAAACGTCATATACCTCGACGGGGACGAACAGCCGGGCATGTTTGCGTGGAGCGACCTTTTCAAATTCGCGGAAAACGTCACGCAGGAAGAGCTCGCTGCGCGCATGGCGGAACTGACCCCGCAGGACGTCATAAACATGCAGTACACGTCCGGCACGACGGGCTTTCCCAAAGGGGTCATGCTCACGCACTACAACCTCGTAAACAACGGCATGGCGATAGGCGACTGCATGGCGCTCACCGAAAAGGACAGGCTGCTGATCCCCGTGCCTCTCTTCCACTGCTTTGGCTGCGTTCTTGGCGTTATGGCTTCGTTCACGCACGCAACGGCCATGATTCTTGTGGATCACTTCAACCCGGTGCAGGTCATGAACGCCATCCAGATGGAAAAGTGCACGGCCTGCCATGGCGTGCCAACAATGTTCATATCCATGCTGGACCACCCGGATTTCAAAAAGTACGATTTTTCATCACTGCGGACGGGGATAATGGCGGGTTCGCCCTGCCCGATAGAATTCATGAAGCGCGCCATTTCAGACATGAACATGAGCGAGATAACGATAACTTACGGGCAGACGGAATCCTCGCCCTGTATAACCATGACGCGCACGGACGACCCGATTGAAAAGCGGGTTGAAACGGTGGGTAAGCACATTCCGGGCGTGGAGGCGAAAATAATAGACATTGAGACGGGCGGGGAAGCTCCGCTGGGCGCGCAGGGAGAGATAACCGCCCGGGGCTACAATATAATGAAGGGCTACTACAAAATGCCCGAGGCCACCGCGCAGGCCATAGACAGCGAAGGCTGGCTGCACACCGGCGACCTCGGCACGATGGACGCCGACGGCTACTGCAAGATCACGGGCAGGCTCAAGGACATGATCATAAGGGGCGGCGAAAACATATATCCGCGCGAGATAGAAGAATTCATGTACACGCACCCGGCCATACGCGACGTACAGGTGGTGGGCGTGCCCGACATACGCTACGGCGAGGAAGTGCTGGCCTGCGTCATCCTTAAAGAAGGTGAGAGCATAACCGAGGATGAACTCATACAGTTCGTAAAGGACGGGCTTTCCCGCTTCAAGTCGCCGAGGTACGTGAGGTTCGTCGATGAATTCCCCATGACGGCCAGTGGAAAGATACAAAAATACAAGCTTCGCGAGTGGGCCATAGAAGAGCTGGGCCTCAGGGAAGCCGCTTCCATAGAAACCGCGTAAGGTGACGACATGCCTACTGTTGACAGGTTAGCGATAAAAAATCTATTTGGCATAGAAGGGCTGAACGTGACGTGGTACGGCATAATAATTGCCGCCGCCATAATAGCCGGCGTGGGCGTTGCATGCTGGCAGGCCAGGAAGAAGGGCTATACGGTCGAGCTCGTTTTTGACATGATGCTCGCCGCGCTGCCGCTGTCTATCATCGGCGCGCGCCTTTACTACGTCGCATTCGACTGGGAGAATTTTGCCCAGCATCCCGAAGATATAATAAAAATATGGACCGGCGGCATCGCCATTCTCGGCGCTGTGATCGGCGCTGTTTTGGGAGCGTTCATAGTGTCGAGGATAAGGAAATTCCCGCTGGGGCGCATGCTGGATATTGCAGTGCCCGGCCTTATACTCGGCCAGGCCATAGGCAGGTGGGGCAACTTTATCAACCAGGAGGCTTTCGGCCAGGAAATCCTGGATCCGGCATTGCAGTTCTTCCCATACGGCGTGCATGTTAACGACGTTATCGTAGGCGGCGAGCTCATAGTCGACCGCTGGTTCATGGCCACGTTTTTTTACGAGAGCATGTGGGACCTCGGGGTGTTCGCGCTGTTGCTGTGGTACGCGACGCGCGCCAAACACGACGGCAACGTTTTCGCCATGTACATGATAGGCTACGGCCTGGGAAGGTTCTGGATAGAGGGCGTTAGGATACAGACGCTCCAGTTCCTTGGAATGCCGGCGTCCCAGCTGCTGTCACTTATTATGGTTGCGGCGGGAGTTACCTACATACTTGTCCAGCGCAAACGCGACAAGCCGAACGCCGGGTACGAGGGCGTCTACACCCCGGGCTGGCGAGAAGCGCACGAGCCGGAAGAAAAAAAGAAGAAAAAGAAGAAATAATATTGCGGGCGCTGCCCGCACCCGCAAGGGCCGGTCGGCCATTGACCCGGGGGGAGAAGGGAGGCACCGTTTTTTTTTATTACAAACCGGGGTGGCGGGGGG
>JAVBSU010000221.1:0-6590 GCA_031556555.1 Christensenellaceae bacterium | reverse complement strand
GCGGCGGGCATGGTGATAGTGGTTTTTTTAAGCCGCCTTGTGGCCAAAAACCTATTCCAGCGGCTCACCGTACTCGACAACTACATAGGCAAAGTGCAGGAAGGCGAGTTTTACGATGACTTTGATGTACAGGGACAGGATGAAGTGGCTCGCATAGCGGGCAGCTTTAAATCCATGACCGCGCAACTAAATACCATGATACAAGACATAGTCGCGACCGAGACGGCCCAGAAGGACGCCGAAATGCGCGCGCTGCAGGCGCAGATCAACCCCCATTTCCTGTACAATACCCTTGAGAATTTAAGGATGCAGTGCGAGATGGACGAGTATTATGTGATTTCCGACAAACTTTACTCGCTGGCCAAGCTCATGCGCTACAGCATACAGAAGACGGGGGAACCGAGCACCCTTGGGCAGGAGCTTCAGGCGCTGGAGAGCTACGCAGACCTCATGAGCATGAGGCTTTCCCGCCCCGTGGTATATAAGAACAAGGTTGAAGCGGACGTGCTCTATGTGAAAACCCCTAAAATGCTGCTGCAGCCAATACTGGAAAATACCTTTGCCCACGGCCAGTACGCCGGCCTTAAAAAAATAGTTATAACGGTCAGCGGCTACAGGAGCGGCGGCTATCTCATCATTAAAATAGCGGATAACGGCAGGGGGCTCACCGCTGAAAAACGCGAAGACATAAGGAGGCAGCTGCGGGAGGAGCGCGATACGCTTACAAGCGGATCCATAGGCCTTGCAAACGTCAATAAGCGGCTTAAGACCCGCTACGGCGAGGCGAGCGGCCTGAAGATATATTCAAATGGAAAGGGTACGGCCGTATGTTTCGTCATAAAGAGGAACGATGCGGAGGGGGTGGATGAATCATGGTGAAAATACTTGTCGCGGAAGATGAAATAGCTATACGCAGGGGGATAATAGCGATTTTGGGCCGCGCTATCAGTGACGTGGAGTTTTTCGAGGCGGACGACGGAGGGGAAGCCTTGGACATATACAACAGGGAACTCCCGTCCATAGTAATAACGGATATAAAAATGCCCGACTGCGACGGCCTTGAGATGATAAGCCGTATAAACGCCATAAGCGAAGAGCCGCCCGACTTCCTGATACTTAGCGGGTACAGCGAATTTACCTACGCAAAGCAGGCCATGCGGCTCAATGTCCACGATTACCTTTTGAAGCCCGTGGACAAAACTGAGCTAATAGAAACCGTAAAAACGCTTATCGCCCACAGCGACAGGAAAAAGGAAAACAGCCGCCGGACGCTTAAGGATACTATAAAGCTCAGGGAAGCCACAAAAGACATCTGCCGCCAGGAGCTTATAAAGCTTGTCAGCGAGAAAGACGAAAGCGAACACGGGCAGGTTAAAAGCAAGCTGCAGAATTTCGACATAAACCTGGACGCCGATATGTACATCTGCGTCGCGGCCGATTATACGCGGGAAGATGACATGGAGCTCCAGCGTTTCTCCTTTGAAAACATCGCCCTTGAGACAATGGACGGCATATCCTCCAACAGCCAGTTTTTCTACGACGAAATGGACAGGATGGTAATAATAATACCGGGTTCTGAAACTGTGCAGCTAAACATGCTGGCGGAAAAATCCGCACTGCGCTGCATTGAGAACCTTCAGAAGTTCATGCCCGGCATGTACTTTTTCGGCATAGGCCCGGCGGTGTGCCTCAGCACGGGCATACCCATCTCATACCGCCATGCCGTTGACGCCCTGAGGTTCAAAGTATTCGACCCTGAAATTTCCATAGTAAACTACAAGCGCCTAAAGCCCGGCAAGCCCTACATAGGCAACACGGATTGGCGCGGCGTGTTTGATACGCTTATGGAGCGCGGGCAGAAGAGCGCTTACGACGAAATGACGGCCAACCTTGACATGACGCCCAGCATAGCGCTCATAGCCGCGCTGGAAGAGCGGCAGGGGTCTTTGAGGGAAAACTTTATTAAGTTTCTTCCCGAGGGAGAAAGCCTGCCCGGGCTCCCTGGTTTTGAGTCCAACTGGTCGCTGTCCGAGTGGCGCAAAAACATACGCGGCTTTATGGAAAAGTTCCGCGATATTTGCGTCGCGACGGAGCGGAACGCGCCCGCTAAAAGGTCCGCGCTGGACATATTCAATTATATCAAGCTGCATGCGGGCGAAGAAATAACGCTTACCACGATAGCCGAACACTTCGGCTACAATCCCACCTATATTTCCGCCATGCTCAAAAAAGAGACGGGCAAGAACTTCTCGAAATACCTCACCGGCCTAAGGATGGACCTTGCCAGGAAGCTTTTGCGGGAGACGCGGCTTTCCGTAAAGGACATTGCCAAAGAAACAGGCTACCAGGACGCCGGCTATTTTAACCTCGTCTTTAAAAAAGAGACGGGAAAAACGCCCATTGAGTTCAGGAACACGTAAAGGCAACCGGCAAAATCAAAAAAAAGTACAGCAAATCAAAAAAAATTATAGTTCCATTCAAAAAACTATATTCTATAATATCAGTGTAGGTGAAGCAAATTGTCAAAATGTAATAAACGGCAATTTATGGAAACTTACATTTGATAAAGCGTTAAAATTGCCATAAATTACAAAATAAGATATAAAATCAATCAACAAGCCCGAATATGAACATTTAAGGGGTGTATTAACTTATGTCTGTACTTAAGATGGAAAAAGTCAGCAAACAGTTTTCCGGAGTGAAGGTCTTAAACGAAGTTATGCTAGAAGTGAAGGAAGGCACGGTGCACGCCCTCATGGGAGAAAACGGCGCCGGTAAATCCACTCTGATGAAAATACTTTCGGGCATATACCGGCCGGACGGAGGCAAAATACTCATTGACGGCGAAGTGGCGCAGATACATTCACCCAGCGACGCCATAAAGCTTGGCATCGGCATGATACAGCAGGAGTTGAGCCCTGTGCCAGAGCTCCCCGTAGCACAGAATATCTACCTTGGGCGGGAGCCGCAAAAAGGGCTGTTCGTGGATTACAAGCGCATGAACAGGATGGCCAGGGAGCAATTGGCCCAGATGGAGATAACCCACATAAACCCGCAGGAAAAGGTAGGCCGCCTGAAAGTGGCCGACCAGCAGACGGTGGAGATAGCAAAGGCGCTGTCGCTGGACGCGCGCATAATAGTTATGGACGAGCCCACTTCCGCAATAAGTGAAAGGGAAGTGGAAGCGCTCTTTAAGCTCATACGGAAGATGCGCGAGGAGGGCAAGGCCATAATATACATATCCCACAAGATGGACGAAGTGTACGAAATAGCCGATGAAATAACCATCCTCCGCGACGGCCAGTACATAGGCACATGGGAAATAGATAAAATCACAAGAAACGACATAATAAAAAACATGGTGGGCCGTGAAGTCACGGACATTTACCCGAAGCAGGCCGTGCCCATAGGCGACGTGGTTTTCAGCGTGAACAACCTCACGAAAAAGGATACCTTCGAGAACGTGAGTTTCAACGTAAAACGCGGCGAAATACTGGGCATTGCCGGCCTCGTGGGCGCGGGGCGCAGCGAAGTCATGCAGGCCATATTCGGCTACCGCCCGGCGGACAGCGGCAGCATAGAGTACGAAGGCAAGGACGCCGGAATAAAAGACCCGAGCTCCGCCATGAAGCTCGGCTTCGCCTTTGTAACGGAAGACAGGAAGACTGAGGGCCTGTTCCTTGAAGGCAGCATAGCGCACAACATATCGCTCGCCGACCTCGATAATTTTATAAAAATGGGCTTTATAGACAAGCGAAGTGAAAGAAAGGCTGTTAAGGAACAAATCGATATCCTGAGGATAAAGTCCACCAGCGAACGCCAGAGGGTCGGCTCGCTGTCCGGCGGCAACCAGCAGAAGGTCGTTCTGGCCAAGTGGCTGCTGCGAAAACCCCGCCTGCTCATTATGGACGAGCCCACCCGCGGCATAGACGTGGGCGCGAAGGCCGAGATTTACCGGCTTATGGGCGAATACGTCGCCAAAGGCAACTCAATAATAATGATATCATCCGAAATGCCGGAAGTAATGGGCCTTTCCGACAGGATAGTGGTTTTCAGCGACGGCAAGGTTGTGGGGGAACTCACACGGGAAGAGTTCAACCAGGAAGCGATAATGCAGTACGCTATAGCGAATCTTTAAAGAGTACAGTTACGGAAAGTCAATTTGCTCTATAACAGGCGAATTCAGGGGGAGAACAAAGTAAATGGAACAGCTTAAAAGAAACAATTTTAACTGGAAGCGTTTTATAGGCAACTACGCCACTCTTATAGCGCTGGTTATACTCATAATAATTATAACAATAAACCGCCCTATGTTTCTAAGCCCTAAAAACCTTATAAACATATTCCGGCAGGCTTCCGTTACCGGACTAATTGCCATAGGCATGACGTTTGTAGTATTGACGGGCGGCATAGACCTTTCCGTGGGCGCTACCTTTGGAGCGGCCGGAATGTGCGCCGCGCTTGTAGCCCAGAATGCCGGTCTGCCCGCCATTATGCCCATTTTAGCGGGATTAGCCGTCGGGCTGGCCATGGGGTCGCTAAACGGCGTCGTGGTGGCGTATTTGAGGGTTCCAGCATTTATAGCCACGCTGGGCATACAAAGCTTCGCCCGGGGCATCGCGCTGATTGTCACCGACGCAAAGCCCGTGCCCGGCCTGTCAGACCAGTTCCTGGTTATAGGCAAGGGCGACCTTTTGGGCATACCCATACCCGCATTCATTATGGCGGCCGTGCTGATAGTGAGCTTCATACTTTTGTATAACTGCAAATACGGCAGGCACGTTTTCGCGGTGGGCGGATCGCGGGCGGCGGCGACCATATCGGGCGTAAAGGTAAAGAAGGTGGAAATGTCCACCTACATGATATGCGGCCTTTTGGCCGGGTTGTCCGGCCTTGTCATGACGGCGCGCGTTTCGTCGGGCATAGCAAACGGCGGCGAGGGTTACGAGACGGACGCCATAGCGGCAGTGGTAATGGGCGGAACCAGCCTTATGGGCGGCCGCGGCAGGCTGTGGGGCACCATAGTGGGCTTTATGTTCATAACCATGATGAACATCGGCCTAGACATGCTGAACTTCAAGACGCCCATACAGATGATGATAAAGGGCGCGCTGATAATACTGGCTGTAATGCTGGATGGCCTCGCCCAAAGCGAAAAGTAAGTATAAACAGGCAAAGAAGCCTTTTATAAAACAAATATTAATATATGGAGGGAAGAAAATGAAAAAGATCTTGGTTTTAACACTTGTACTGGTTATGGTGCTCTCGCTGGGGCTGACCAGCGCCTTTGCCGCGGACAGCGCGGACGTTGAAAAGACCTACAGGGTCGGCTGCACGCTCTACAGCTTAAAGAACGAATTCACCGTACGTCTGGCAAACGCCGCACAGGCCAAGTGCGACGAGCTCGGCATAGAGCTTGAAGTGTACGACGGAGACTACGACGCAGCCACAATGATAGGCCAGGTGGAGACGATGATCGCCAATGGCGTGGACGGCATCATAATGGATCCCATTGACGCCGACGCGTGCGCGACGGCCGTGGACATCGCCATTGAGAATGATGTTCCCATGGTGGGCGTAAACGCCATGGTTAACCACCCCGACCTTTTGAGCTACGTTGGTTCGCAGGACGTTACGGCGGGCGAAGGCGAAATGCAGTACATGGCCGACTTCCTTGGCGGCAAAGGCAAAATAGTCATAATCGAAGGCCCCCTGGGACAGTCCGCTCAGCTTGAGCGCAGGGAAGGTATCGACAACATCCTCGAAAAGTATCCTGACATCGAAGTGCTGGCCTCCCAGACAGGAAACTGGTCCAGGGCGGAAGGCATGACGCTGATGGAAAACTGGCTCAACACATTCGAGCAGATAGACGGCATAGTCGGTGAAAACGACGAGATGGCGCTGGGCGCGCTCCAGGCCGCCGAAGCCCAGGGGCTCAATATCCCCGCTGTTGGCGTGGACGGCATAACCGACGCCCTTAACGAAATAAAGAAAGACGGCAGCAACTTCATAGCCTCTATGTTCCAGGATGCCTGGGGACAGGGACAGATGAGCGTGGAGGTTCTTTACGCGGCCATGAACGGTGAAGACGTTGAACAGTTCTACTGGATACCCTTCGAGCTCATAACAGCCGAGAATGTTGATGACTTCTTAGCGCGCAACCAGTAATATAAGATAGCAGGAAGAATTGCCAGTACATTAACAGTGTGCCGCAGGGGTTGGCCGTACGGCCAGCCCCTGAATGGCGTAATAATACTAAACGCTCATTAAAACACATCATCTTTGCGGTCTTTTTTCCGCGCTGCATCGTTGCCGCCACTTGACGTAGCTGCCTGCTACGCCCGCGTGCCTACGCCTCGCATCACGAAAAAAATCCTCGCAAATCTTTCTGCATTTCAATAAGCGTTTAGTATAAGAAAGGGGAATTTTGCCATGATTAATTACAAGCCGGTGGATTTCAATTATTCTCTCGAAGGAAAGACGGCCCTCATAACGGGCGGGGCGGCGGGCATAGGCAATGCCACCGCGCAGTTTTTTGCTAAGAAGGGCGTCTAGTGCGCGCTGGTAGACCTCAGCGGCAGCGTCGGCGG
>JAVBSU010000179.1:0-3569 GCA_031556555.1 Christensenellaceae bacterium | reverse complement strand
AAAAAAATGAAAAAAAGAATGACCGCACTGCTCTTATTCGCCGCTTGTATATGTTTTTTCGCTCTTCCCGGCGCGGCCGCCGATGGCCCTGG
This sequence comes from Christensenellaceae bacterium, assembly GCA_031556555.1. Lineage (GTDB taxonomy): Bacteria > Bacillota > Clostridia > Christensenellales > Christensenellaceae > UBA5399. Next base: position 3,477 of record JAVBSU010000179.1, on the reverse strand, counting down.
TCCCATTCAGCTTGCCACTAAGCCCATGACCGAGCAGTTCGTAATAAGTGAAATGATAAAGCTCATTGTCGAGGAGAACACCGATTATGAAGTGGATATTATAAAAGGCATTGGCGGCGGCACAGGCAACATCCAGCCCGCCATGCTAAAGGGCGACTTCGACATGTATCCCGAATATACGGGCACCGGCTGGCAGTATGTGCTGAAGCATGAGGATATCCCGCCCGAAGAAGAACTTCTGGCGCAACTTTTTCAGGAGTATAAAGACGAATTCAATTTCGAATGGGCCGGCATGTACGGTTTCGCTGACGAATACGGGCTGGCTGTCAGAAAAGAGATTGCGGACGAGCACGGGCTTGAAACCTATTCCGATTTAGCGCCCGTTTCAGGCGATCTGACATTTGGCGCGGAGTATGACTTCTACGAGCGCAACGACGGCTACGACAGCCTTTGCGAAACGTACGGGTTTGACTTTGCAAAGACCGTGGACATGGATATCGGCCTTAAGTATCCCGCAATCAACTCGGGCCAGATAGACGTGATGGACATATTTACGACTGACGGCCAGCTTGCCGTTGCGGACGTAAAAGTCCTCACCGACGACAAAGACTACTTCATCGGCGACTACTGCGGAACGGTCGTCCGGGCCGAGGCTCTGGAAGAATACCCCGGCCTTAAGGACGCGCTCATGATACTTGAAGGCGCGGTGTCCACGGAAGAAATGACCCAGATGAATTACGATGTTGAGGTAAATGGCCGCGAAGATAAAGATGTCGCAAAGGAGTTTTTACTCTCGAAGGGGCTGATCTCCGGCGAATGACACGATTGACAGTGAAAGCATGATCGTTTTTGACGGCGTTAAAAAGTCTTACGGAAACAAGACCGTGCTCGACGGTTTCAACCTTAAAGTCGAGCGCGGCGAGTTTCTTACTATCATCGGCAACTCGGGCGGAGGCAAGACAACCATCCTGAAACTCATAAACGGCCTGCTTAAGCCTGATGGGGGAACTGTCCTCGTCCGCGGCGAGGACATATCAAAAGTGGACATAATAGCCCTCCGGCGCAACATAGGCTACGTCATACAGAGCATAGGCCTCTTCCCGCACATGAACATAATGCGGAACATAAACTATGTTCCCAGCCTCAAAGGCCGCCAGGATAAGCGTTCCGCCGAGCAGTCCGCAAGGAGGCTGCTGGATCTTGTCGGGCTGGAGAGCGAACTGCTTTTAAGGTATCCTTCCGAGCTGTCCGGCGGCCAGCAGCAGAGGGTGGGCATAGCGCGCGCCCTCGCCGCCTCGCCCGATATAATCCTCATGGACGAACCCTTTGGCGCGGTGGACGAAATAACGCGCAAGATGCTTCAAAACCAGATCATACGCATACACGAAGAGTTAGGCGTCACGATAGTGTTCGTCACCCACGACATCAGGGAGGCGCTGCTTTTAGGCACGCGCGTCCTCGTAATGAACGACGGCAAAATAGAACAGCTCGCCCCGCCCAAAGAGCTCCGGGAGCGCCCCGCCACTCCCTTCGTGGCCGAGCTTATTGGGAATTCCGCCCATGACGGCGATTAAATACAGCCGCCTTTAAAACAGCGGCAGCCATGTTCCTATGCTCATCTTAACGGCATTCTGGTAAACGATCGAACTCCACGCCGCGTCCTCCACTCCCATGCCGTCCAGTATGAACACTATCCTTTCACTTTCGCTTGCGCGCCCTGCGGTTTTTCCCGCTACCACCGGCCCCAGTTCCACTATGTTCTCTCTGTTGATTTCGCCCGCCTGCACATCCCGTACAAATCCGCCCACAAACCCTCCCGGGTTTTCCTCACCGCATGAGGCTTGCAGCACGGTATATTCGTCACTATATGCTTCGTACATTTTCCAGTTGTCCACCGCGATTTTTGAGCCCGGCATAATTCCCTTGCCCAGCCTGCAGTCCGAAAGCACAATCAATAGCGCACCCTCTTTAAGCCACGCCTTCTCCACAACAGGTTTTTCGGGGCCGGACGCGGCCAGATTTATGATGTCGCTCCCTTCCACCGCTTGCCTCAAATCCTTACAGGCTACGGTTTGCACGCCATATTTCTCCGCGTATATGGCTGCGGCTTTCGCCGCCTGCGCTTTTTCGATATCATAAACCCGAATTTTCTTAACGCTTTTTTTCACCGTCATAACGGCTTCACAGCACGCGCCGCCAATGATGCCTGTTCCGATCAGCGCCAGCACCTCCGCATTTCGCCGGGCCAGATGCTTTGCGCCCACACCCGCCATTGCGCCCGTGCGCATCGTGCTTATAAGGTTTCCGGCCATTATGCACAACGGCGAGCCCGTTTCAGGGTCGTTCAGCGTAAGGATATGAATTGATCTGGGCAGGCCTTTTTCCCTGTTCGCGATGTTTGATCCATACCACTTTAAGGCGCAGACATTAAACCTGCCGCCCAGGTAAGCTACGAGGGCCATAAAGCGCCTGTCGGCGCCTTCCACCGGCATTTTGGGAAAGGGCGATTCTTTTGGGAAATATATCTTCAGTCCATGGCTGTTGCAGTTCGGCCCGCCCATCACATAGTCCCCCTCGGCCACCAGCCTCAGGGTTTCCTCCATCGCTTCGGCGCATCCCGCCATATTGCCCGCGCCCGCTTCCCTTGTCTCCGCTTCGGACAAATAAAGAAACTTAATTTTCGCATTCAATCCGCCACCCCATTTTTATATATCGCTTTCAGAGATAGACCAACTAATTTCGCAATTATTATAAACATTGCCACCGCGCTCAAACACGCCCTTTTTGCACGCTCCCTCATGTGGTATTATTAGTACGTAGGGAGGCGTTTTTTGATGTACAAAATATTCATTGTTGAAGACGACGAAAAAATACGCGGCGAGCTTTGCATACTGCTCGAGCGGTCGGGCTACGCCTGTGCTTTTCCGGACGGCTTTGTGGACGTTGCCTCTAACGCGCTTGCTTCGGGCTGCCATCTTGTGCTTTTAGACCTCAACCTCCCCCACTTCGACGGTTTCCACGTGTGCAGGGAGATACGCAGGCAATCGGACGTGCCCGTGATCGTAGTCACCAGCCGCGACAGCGAGATAGACGAGCTCATGAGCATGAACCTCGGGGCGGACGATTTCGTTACCAAACCTTACAACGTCAACATACTCCTCGCACGCATAGAGGCGCTGCTAAAGCGTACGTACAAGCGGGAGGCCGCGCTGCTCTCGCATGGCGGCGTCACCCTTGACATGGGCCGCGCCGCCGCGTCGCATGACGGCAGTGCCGTCGAGCTTACAAAAAACGAGCTGCGCATACTGGCGCTGCTCATGCGCAACGCGGGCAGGATCGTCCCGCGCGACGAGCTCATAGACGACCTGTGGCAGGACGGCGAATTCGTGGACGACAATACCTTGACCGTAAACGTGACGCGCCTTCGGGCCAAGCTCGCCAGGATAGGCGCGGAAGGCTACATATCCACGCGGCGAG
>JAVBSU010000037.1:0-4394 GCA_031556555.1 Christensenellaceae bacterium | reverse complement strand
TCGGGCTGGCCGCACTGCTGCACGACATTGCTAAGCCACTCGTTTTCGCCGATGACGGCAACATGTACCGCCACCCCGTGACGAGCGCCGGCATAGCGCGCGGGTTTCTTTCCAAGCTGCACGCTGATAAAAAGCTCATTGACGACGTGTGCGCGCTCATAAGCGGCCACATGTTCGACCTCAACAATTCCGCCGGTGAGAAAGCTGTCTCCCGCGCGATAGTAAGGCTGGGCAGGGAGCAATTCCTGCGCCTCTGCTGCCTCAGGGAAGCGGATTTTACCGGGTCCGGGATGGGAGCGGCCGCCTACAGCGCGCAAAAGTGGCGCGCCATCCTGGCAAAACTTGAGGAAAGCGGAGCCCCCATAGATATTAAATCCCTCGCCGTAAACGGGGACGACATCCAAAAAGAGCTGTCCATACCGCCCGGAAAGCCCGTTGGCGTCATACTTCGCGAGCTACAAAAAATGGCTTTAAAAAAACCCTCGCAAAACAACTACAAAAGTTTGGTAAGATATGCTAAAATGGTGTATGCGGATTTAGAAAAGAAGAACACATTGCAATAGCGGCGCGCACTACACGCTACTTTGGTTGGAGGAATATGTTGTGTTTGAGCAAATAGGTTTTAAAAACTTCGTTAACAGGGAACAGACCGGAGAATACGCCGACATAGAGTTTGACACCTATGTGAACAACAAAGGCAAGGAAGAACTCCTGGGCGTAACAGCCACGCTGCACTATTACGGCGCGGGCAGCGGCGACCCCCTCATACTTGTGCATGGCATAGGCCAGAGCTCATATACCTGGCGCAGCGTGTTTTCGCCGCTGTCCGAGAGTTTCAAGGTGCTGGCCCCCGACCTCCCGGGTCACGGCTTTTCAACCAAACCCGAAATAAGCTACAGCATAGAAGACTTCGCGCTGTCCATCGAGGCCTTTTTAAACACAAAAAAAATCGTGGCGGCAAACTTTTGCGCCTTTGGCGAGGCGGCCGCTTACGTCCTCGACTTCGCCATACACAACCGCGAGCGCACAAAGGGCCTGGTTCTTATATCGCCGGTCATGGCGGGCGGCGCGGGGCTGTCCAAAAACAGGGGCATGCCCAGCGTGTTCGGCTCGACCGCCGCGCGCATGAAAGTAACCCCTCCCATAATGAAGAGCGTGCTGGAGGACTGTTACTTCGACAGGACTCTCGTTACGGACGACGTCGTAATGGAGTATCTTAACGGCGTCTCGGACAAAGACTTTAAAATAATATCCCGCATGTGCGTCAACAATTTCGCTGACGACAACGTGCTTTCAAACCTCGGCTTGATAAGAAGCCCCATACTCGTCCTCGTCGGCAATGACGACAAGATAACCGGCGGCAGGGAATCCGACTTTTTAAACCTCGGCTTTGAGAACGGCAGCTTCTTAAACATTAGAAACTGCGGTTACCTCGTGCAGGAGGAAAAACCCGAACGCGTGTGCGACGCGATTAAGAAATTCCTGGGGGCGGCCTGAGCCTTATAGTGTGCCATGATGAATTTTGAACTCGGCGTGCAGGATGTTGTTCCTGTGCCCATTGCATTCCTGAAAAAATACATGCCCGGCGCGCCCCCGGCGTACGTCAAGGTTTACCTTTACGGACTTTGTTTGGCGCACGGCTGCGGTAACGCCGGCGATATGGAGATGGAGCGGACCCTCTGCATGACGTCGCTGGAAATAAGGCAGGCCGTCTCTTACTGGCAGGACGCCGGCCTCGTCTCCACACATGACGCGGGCGGCAACCTTTCACTCAGATTTTTACCCATACCCGAATCGTCCCCCCCAAAGGCGGTGGACCCTCCCCCGCTGTACGCCTACAAGGACTACAACGAGAAGCTCGCTTCACTTTTAAAGCGGCCGCTGTCCCCTTCCGACCTTCAGCGCATATACGACTTTACCGACGTTTACGGGCTGCCCGCCGAAGTAGTGCTCAAGATGATAGAGCACTGCGTGTCCTTAAAAGGCGCTGCCGTGAACATAGCGTACATAAACAAAGTCGCGCGCACGTGGGCGGACAACCGCATAGACACGGACGAAAAAGCGCAGCGCCGCCTGGAGGAGTATAAGCTTAACACGAGCGGCATAAGGGAGGTCATGCGGCGCATGGGAATAGGGGACAAAAACCCCGACCAGCTGCAGGCCGGGCTTTACGTAAAGTGGATGGACGAGTGGGGCTTTACCCTCGAATCCATACTTTTCGCCATGGAGAACGTGGAGTTTTCGGGCGGCTCGCCCTTCAAATACCTGGACGCCATACTGCAAAATTTCTACGACAAAGGAATAACCACTTCCTCCGAGATAAGCGAGTACGTGTTCACCAACAATAAAAAGCGCAAGCACATAAAAGAGGCTTTAAAAGCTCTCGACTACTCGCGCATGTACATAGACTCCAAGAAGGAAGAATACTACGAAGAATGGGAGCGGGCGGGTTTCTCGCACGACATAATACTATTAGCCTGCGCGCAGTCCGTTAACAACGGCTCGAGAAGGTTCGAGTCGGTGGACAAGCTCTTAAACGACTGGAGGAGCCTGGGCCTTTTGAGCGTGGACGACATTCAAAAGCATATAAAGAAGCAGGATACGATCGGGCAGAAGATGAAGCTGGTGTACGACAACGCAGGCATAAGAAAGGACATCGGCGAGGCCGACCGTCAGCTCTACCTTACGTACACTGTGGACAACGGCATGAGCCACGACGTTCTCATGTACGCGGCGTCCGTCAGCTATCTCGCGGACGAGCCCTCAAAGTATTTGCGGAAAGTGCTGGGAACGTGGGCTAAGGACGGTGTAAAAACCCTGCACCAGGCCAAGGAGCAGGACATGAACAGGTTCGCCAAGGATATGAAAAACCCGAGATCCTTCGAGCAGCACGCTTACACTCCCGAAGATATGGCGAAAAGAAAACAGGATTCATTGCAGAGGCTGGGGATTTTAGATGGCGAAGAGAAAAAACGTAGCGGAGCTTCTGATTGATTTCAGTGCCGGCAACCAACTAAGAAAAAGCAAATACGAAAGCGCCTGCGCCAAAAGCCGCGAACTTGCGGCCGTGCGGGACGATATAAAAAAGCTCGCCCTAAAAGCCATGGAGCGGGCTCTTTTTGGCGGCGAAGGCGGCGAGGCGGCAATTGACAGCCTAATGCAAAAAGAGGCCGCGATACTGTCTTCCGTCGGCGAGGCGGAGTTCAACTGTAAAAAGTGCGGCGACACGGGAGAGCACAATGGCAAAAACTGCTCCTGCCTGCTGAACAGGATATACACAGAGTGCTACGGCGCCGTGGATATAAGCGGCAGCGGAATAAGCTTCAGCGCGTTCGACCTTGACGTGTTCGACGGCGGCGAGCCGCTGGCCGGCAAGCTCACGCAAAGGGATATAATGGCGAGGTACCGGGACGTCGCCATGGGCTACATACGCGATTTCCCGCACAACCCGGTCAAGAACATGCTCATGACCGGCAAGACGGGGCTGGGCAAATCTTTTTTGATGTACTGCATGGCCGTTGAGGCCGTGAAAAACGGTATCGGCTGCATGCTCATAAGGGCAAACGACCTTTACGGCGTGTTTTTCGCCCACCGCATGGGGGAGGAAGTCGACCTTTCCTACCTTGAGCGGGTGGAACTCCTGATGATAGACGACCTCGGAACCGAGCCAGTGACGCAAAACGTCAGCTCCGAATACCTTTACGACCTCTTGTCCCGCCGAATAGAGAACGGCATGCACACCGTCATCGCCACGAACGCGGACGACCTCCACAAGCGTTACAACGACCGTATAGCCTCCCGCCTCTACTCAAAAGAGGATTTTATAAGCCTGTACTTTGACGGCAGGGATATCAGACCCTGAGTTTGGCCAAATCCACGTACACATTCAAGAGCGAGTTATAGGCTTCGTCGAATATGCCCATGAGTTCACTGTAGAGCGCGTGGTTCTTTTCGTTTGGCGAGAAACGGCCCGCGGGGCGCACGAAGCGCGATGCCTCGCTTATGCTGGGAAAAGCGCCCACGCCCACCCCGCCCAGCACCGCCGCGCCTATGGACGAGGCTTCCTCAAGATGGTCGAGCGGAAGGACGTCCACCCCCAGCACGTCCGCCAGCATCCTCAAAAAAATCTCGGACTTCGCCAGGCCGCCCATCGCTATAACTTCCTTTACATCCACCTTAGTCTTTATCACGTCGAATATCAGCTTAAGGTTCATAGCCACGCCTTCAAGGACGCTCCTTAGCATGTCCGCGCGCGTGCTCTCCATCCTCAGCCCGATAAACGCGCCCGAAGCGTCCGCGTTCCAGCGCGGCGAGCGCTCGCCCATCAAATAGGGCAGGAATACCAGCCCGTTCGCCCCTATTGGCGAAGACAGTATCTCGGCGTTCATGGCCTC
>JAVBSU010000020.1:0-6982 GCA_031556555.1 Christensenellaceae bacterium | reverse complement strand
CACAAGTGGCGTGGATGTGGGGGTAAAGACGGAGATACACAAACTTTTAAGGACGCTCGCCCAGCGCGGCGTGGCCGTGATAATGATATCATCCGACCTGCCCGAAGTGCTGGCGGTGTCCGACAGGATCATGGTTATGCGCAAGGGCAATGTCGTCAACTTTACGGACGTAGCCGACGCCACGCAGGAAAGCCTCATAGAACAGGGAATACTCGGTTAGGGGGAACCAACCTTGGAGAACAGGTTTTCAAAATTGCTTAAAAACAAAAAACAGGAACTCATACTTATCGTGGTGGTCATAGCCATCTGCGCTGTGTTCCAGTCCAATAACAGCGTTTTTCTATCCATGGGGAACGTTGCGTCCATCCTTTCCAACAACGCGGTTTACGGTATCATGGCGATAGGAATGATGCTGGTCATATCAACCGGTAACATCGACGTTTCCGTGGGCGGCGCGCTGGCGGTGATCTCCATGGTAATAAGCCAGCTCATACTTACCGGAGCCATCACAAACCCTGCCGCCGCCATACTGGCGTGCATGGGCATGGGACTTCTTATCGGCCTTTGCAACGGCCTTTTAGTGGCCAAACTGAAACTTCCCGCCATAATAGTCACGCTGGGCACGCTCAACATCATGCGCGGCATGCTGCTCATAGTTATAGGGTCACAGTGGAAGGCGGGGCTGCCCGAGTGGTTTACGGCTATCGCGCGCACAATGCCATTCGGACTGCACCTTAAGGTGACCGCCTACGCGTGGATCGCGGTATGTTTCGTCATGTGGTTCATAATGCAGTACACCATACTCGGGCGGCGCATACTGGCCGCTGGCTCAAACCCGGAAGCCTCGATGAGGGTGGGGTACAGCCCGGCCACGGCGTACATAGTCGCGTTTTGCTTCATGGGCCTGCTGGTGGGCCTTGGGTCGATGTTCTACACCGCCACGATAGGCATGGCGCAGCCAATGGCGGGCATCGGCTACGAAATGGTGCTTATAGCGGCGGTGGTGATAGGCGGCACGAGCTTCGCGGGAGGCAACATCTCCATACTGGGCACCTTCCTTGGCGTGCTGCTCCTGGGGATAATAGAAAACGGCATGATCATAACAAAAGTGCCCGTGTACTGGCAGGAACTTGTGCGGGGCATAGTGCTCATAGCGGCCATAGTGTTTTCCACTATAAAAGTATCGTTCAGGCGCAGGGCTAAGGCGCAGGCGGCGGAGGGCAACACATAATGGAGAGAGCAAAGAAGATAGTAAAATCAAACGCGTTCGTGCTGCTACTATTGATGCTGGCCGTGATAATCGTATTCGGTTCGCTGAACCACAAATTCTTTATTCCGGCAAACATCGCGCAATACCTTAATTCCGGGGTGGTGCTGGGCTTTCTGGCCTTCGGCCTTTCCGCGACGATCATCTCGGGCAACTTCGACTTCTCCATTGGCGCGATGTGCGGCTTCGGCACGGTGATAATCGCCCAGTTCATGACCATGGGAATGCCCGTCGGCCTGGCATTGCTTCTCTCGCTGCTGATTTTAGTGCTGTTCGGCGCGTTCAACGGTTTGCTGGTAGGCGTGCTGAAGATACCGGGCATGCTGGCCACGCTGGGCACGTCCTCCCTTTACTACGGCATAGCGCTCGCCATGACGGGCGGGCAGGCCATAAGCGTCATGGGTATCGAGGGGAGCGAGATTTACCAGTTCTTCGGCAAGAGCGACATGGGCACGCTGCCATTCGGCATGATAATGCTGGCCATAGTGTTCGTAATATCGCTGCTGCTTTTGAACTATTCGCGCTGGGGCAGGCGGCTTTACCTGATAGGCTCATCCAACGAGGCGGCGCGTTTCGCGGGCATCAACATAAAAAAAGACGTACTGCTGGCGCACGTGTATTCGGCCATAATGTGCTTTCTGGGCGCGATAGTGCTGGGCGCGCGCATGGCTTCCGGCCGCGCGGACGTGGGCGATCCCTACGTTCTCGACGCGGTGTCGGCCGCCGTGTTCGGCGGCGTAAGCATAAAGGGCGGAGAAGGCGGCATAACAGGGGCGCTCCTGGGCGTGCTGATATTTTCTCTTTTAACGTCCGGCTTCACCATGATCAACATGTCGCAGTACTACCGGCAGGTCGTCACGGGCGCGCTGCTTATAATAGTACTCTTCTTCAGGAACTACAAAGAGATATTCAACAAGTCGTGAATAGTTTGCCGGCGCGCGCCGGCAGGATTAATATAGTCAACAGGCTAATTTTATTTAAGGAGGAAAGAAATATGAAAAGAACAGTTGTGATCTTGCTATGCGCGGTAATGGCGCTGTCAATGATGGCGGGCGTGGGCTTCGCCGCTGGCGAGGGCGGCGCTTCCACCACCGGTGAGGCTGTGGACATTGCCATGGTGACGTTCATGACGGGCATCCCCTACTTTGACGAAGCTTCCAAGGGAGCGTTCAAGGCGGGCGAGACGCTCGGCCTGGACGTTGGGTACTTCGGCCCCTCTTCCAACGACACCCCCGGCGAGATCGCGCTTATCGACGACCTCATTACGCAGGGCGTGAAAGGCCTCGTAGTGACGGCCATGGACAGCGCGGCTGTCGTTCCCGTGCTGCAAAAGGCCATGGACGCGGGAATAAAGGTTGTCACCTTCGACCTTGACACAGACCCCGAAGGCCGCCAGATGTATGCCGGCTTAAAGGAACTCAACGACATGGGCCCATGGATGATAGATCTTATGTACGAAGCTTATAAAGACACTTTGGGAGAAGAGTTTGAGTACTCCATCATAACGTCTTCCCTGACGTCCGAGCTTATGATCGACCGCGTAAAAGACATGATCGCCTATCAGGAAGAAAAATATCCCGGATTGACGAACGTCGGTTACGAAGCGGGAGACTCAGACTCGCAGAAGACGTACAACGCCGCCGTGACTCTCATGACAGCCAACCCGGACATGAAGGTCATCCTCTCCAACGCGTCCGACGCATTGGGCCCGATCTGCGAAGCCATCGCGGCGGAAGGCAAGATCGGCCAGGTGTACGGCACGGGCATGACCACCCCCAACCTCGCAAAACCCGGCTACGAGAGCGGGGCGATACTGGGTGGCGCAATGCTGTGGGATCCGGCCATGTGGGCGGAGTTCGCTGTAACGGTCTGCAACGAGCTCATAAACGGCCAGGAATTCGCAATGGACGGCGAATGGGAAGTTCCCGGTTTCCCGGATGTTGAAATGACTGCCGACGACGTAATAGTCTACTCAGGACTGCAGGAGTTCACCAAGGACAACATAAACGATTTCGACTTCTAAGGGAAAAGCATATAAAAAAGGGCGGCCCGCGCGGCCGCCCTTTTTGTGTGTGTGATTATATTGTCGGGCTCTGCCCGAACCCGCAAGGGGCGGTCGCCCCTTGACCCGCGGCAAGCTAACGCTTGCCTTTCCCAAAATGTATGATCCGTAAAGCGAACGCTAGTTCGCGTGGGGTCTGGGGAACATGTTCCCCAGCGGGATTCTCAAGGGCGGAGCCCTTGAGCCGCCGGAGGCAATTCCTTACTCTTCAACCACCACCGCCCGGCAGGGGGCGGCGCAGGAGTTCTCAACGAGGAGGGGGAGGACGGTGAGCTTGGCCCTGTCCGCTGTGACGGCGGCAAGGTTCTTTAGTCCGGCCAGCATGAGTATATCCTGCTCGTAGAACTTTTCGAACAAGCCGGATGGGTTTTTAAGGTCGTCCCAGCAGGAAGTGTCGCTGCCAACCATGCACGGCTTGTGACCCAAGATCCACATGAACGCGTCGTAGGAAAAGTAAGGGGACATGGGGAAGTGCCGCTGGTCGCGCCACATTGTGTCGCCCCATCCCACGCCCACGAGCACGGCGTCGCCTTCACGTATCGCGCCGCTGTTCCCGCAATTGATAAGGTCATCCTTCTCAACGCGCAGCCTGCCGTTCGCGTCTTTTTTAGCGCCCGTGACATTCAGCACCACGCAGTTGATATCCATCAGCTTATCAAGGGGAACGTCCGCTATTAGGTAACTGTTCCCGTAGCCGTAGTAGTGCGCGGGCGTTTCGATGTACGTGCCTGTTAGCGAGTGCAGCCCGCTTATGGCGGTGTATGAAAACTCACCGAAACCTTCGGAATACTCGTGCCGCTCCTCTATGAGCAGTTCGGGGTAGGGCGCGCCGAATTGCCACATATCGTTCGCGAGCGGGCCGGTAATGTCTATAAGTTTCATACTACACCTCGACGAATCTTTGTTCTTCAGTGGATCTGTAAGCCGCCTCAACCACGCGCTGCACGTAAACCGCCTCACTGGCAGGGCTTTCGAGCGGCGAGCCTTCCAGTACGGATTTGCCGAACGACTCGATTTCCTTTGTGTACATGTTCCCGAAATCCACTTGTATGTCCGTTTCCTCCACCAGCGTTTTGTCCTGCGCGGCGTCGTAGCCCTTGTCCTCGCTGACGAACAACGCGTCCACGCGGCCGCCTTCCACCTGGCCGATGGTCTCGTCGCCTATCATGCGGCCCTTTGTGCCGTAAAACTCTATGCGCCACTTGGCCGCCTCGTCGGGTATGTTGAAGTTGGAGTTGATGCTGCCGAAAGCGCCGTTATCGAATTCCACGAGCAGCGCGGAAGAGTCGTCCACTTCGTAGTTGAACGTCTTCGTATCGTGGAAGGCTGCGACTTTTACGATCCTGCTGCCCATGATGTACTGGAGTATGTCGATTACGTGCACGCCCATGTCCACAAGCGCGCCGCCGCCCGATTGGTCTTTGTACTGCCGCCACGCGCCCTCGATGTCCGGGTACCAGCAGGTGAACTGGCCGGAAGCGTTAACGATGCCGCCGAGCGCCCCTTCCGCTATGAGTTCCTTCATCCTTTGATGGTAAGCGGCGAAGCGCATCATAAAGCCCGCCGCCAGCAGGACGCCCTTGGCATTGCAGTAATCCACAGCCTCCCGCGCCTGCGCCGCCGTGAGCGCCACGGGTTTTTCCACAAGTATGTGCTTGCCCGCGTCCGCGCACAGCTTTATCTGGTCAAGGTGGAAGGCGACGGGAGACGCGATGTACACCGCCTGCACTTCGTCGTGTGAGAGAAGGCATTCCGCGCTGCCGCAGGCGTAGTGCGCGCCATATTTTTCCCGGATGCCCTCCGCCAGTTCCATATTAACTTCCATAACCGCCGTGAGTTCGGCGTTACCGGCTTCGAGAAGGCCGGGGATAGTGCGCCTGTCCGCAATGCCCGCCGCGCCTATCACGCCCCATTTTAACTTCATATCAATACCCTCCCCTACTTCGCGGCGCCGTTCAACACGTCGAGGAAATTATCGATGCAGTACTGGATGTGCGCCGCTTCCCATGTTGGATGGAGGAAGAGGCAGACAGTCCTTGAGCGGAGCGATCGCGCCACCGGGCACACGGCGTTCGTGTAGTCGAGCCCTTCGCGCGTGTACTCTTTGGAGAAAAAGGGGAACTTGGCCTTGCCGAAACCGTTCTTCTCGCGGTACGCCTGCTCCTCGTACGCTTCCGGCCACTGTATGCCGTAGCAGGGCACCTTCTTGGCCTGGAGGCGCTTTAAGAACTCGGGGGCTTCGATGCTCAGCTTATCAAGATCAAGCAGTATGGGATACCACCAGAAAGCGTTCTTGCGCTCGGCGCTGTCGTGCGGCAGCTTCCTTATGCCCACCTTGCCGGAGAACGCGTCCGTGTACATCTTGGCATAGTCCAGCCTGCGCTTAAGGTTCCAGTTGTCAAAGCGCTTCATCTCGTTTATGCCTATCATGGACTGCATCTCGGTCATCCTGAAGTTAAAGCCGACCTTCGTGTGTATGTAGGGCAGCTTTTCTTCCAGGGCCAGCATGTTCATGCGCTGCTTGACGTCGTAGCCATGGTCGCGGAAGGAGCGGCATTCCCAGCCGACATCCTCGTCCATAGTGATTACCATTCCGCCCTCACCGCCGGTGGTAAAATGCTTGCTCTGGCAGAAGCTGAAGCAGCCCACGTCGCCTATTGTACCGGCTTTTTTGCCGTTGAACTCTCCGCCAATGCACTGGGCCACGTCTTCTATCACGTAGAGCTTGTGCTTTTTGGCGATGTCCATTATGGCGGCCATGTCGGCCACCACGCCGTAAAGGTGCACGACTACTATGCCCTTTGTGCGCTCCGTTATTTTGGATTCGATGTCCTTGGGGTCTATGGTGTGGTCTTCGGTCACGTCCGCGAAAATGGGAACGGCCCCTGCCTGCGCGACCGCGAAGGAGGAGGCGATGAACGAGTAGGAAGGAACGATCACTTCATCCCCCGGCCCGATGCCCAGGCTGGCGATGCCCACGTGCAGCGCGGCCGTGCCGCTCGTTGTGGAGATGGCCATCTTCGCGCCGCTCCACTTGCAGAATATCTCTTCAAACTCCATACCCCTGGGGCCCGTCCAATAGTTCACCAGGCCGGATTTTAGTATTTCCGCGACGTCGTCGGGCGTCTTCGGGTCAAACTGCGGCCACATGGGGAATCCTAGCTCGGCAATGCCGGCGGCGTTCATAACAAGGTCTTCTTTTTTACTCATCAGTGGTTCCTCCTTTAACGTTGGATAGTACTCATCACGCGAAAAAAAACGGTTTTGTGCGCGTTAGGGGAAAAATATTTTGCGGTAGTTTGATTGTTTTAGTGATTTAGTGAATATTGTCCGGCAGGGAAATATTTATTCCACTGACCTTAATAATTAAGATAGCACAAACACCGCGTTTTGTCAATGGATATTGTATTCATTTTTATGCTGATTTCAGTTTGAAATGAACACAACAGTATATCGACATTCGTCATGACATATGATAAAATAAATGCATAAAGGCTATGATGTCACTTTTATAAGGGGGAAACATACCATGATGAATTCGCTGGAACGTATGACGGCGGTCTTAAAACTTGAGCCGCCGGACAGGATACCCACGTTTGAATGGATAGTGGACAACGTGGTGGTGGACGCGCTTATGCCCGGCGGGCACAGTT
>JAVBSU010000216.1:0-11273 GCA_031556555.1 Christensenellaceae bacterium | reverse complement strand
GGGTTCCGACTACTACGATAAGTACGGCGAGATCGCTTATACGGCCAAAGGCTGCGTGTTCACCGGCGACCTGCCGCTCATATCGCTGGACGCGACCGGCGGGATCGTGGAAGACGAACTGACCTTCCACGCTGTGACGATCGCGAAGAAAGGATAAGGACAAATGGCAAACAGAGATTTAAAATGGTTCATGCGCGACCAGACGGACGAGATCGTGGAGGCGCCCGCCCCGCCCTCTTTTGTGGACGACCAGGGCAAGCCTATCATGATGCAGATAAAGAAACTGTCTGTCGGTGAGATACAGGCCATAAACAAAAAGTACAGGCGCGAGGCGCTGGGCATCGACCCCAAGACCAAGCGCCCCTACACCTGGAACGGGCGCTTTGCGCTTAAGACGGACGAGTCGGATTATGAGCGCGCCGCGTACGTCATGGTGACGGAGGCGCTTGTATATCCTGATCCCAAGAGTAAGGAACTCAGGGACTTTTACGGCTGCGTGGACAACGTGGAGGTCTTGTTCAAGATGTTCCGCACCCAGGACGAGCTCACTTATGTTTTCGATAAGGTCACCGAAGTGCTGGGGATCAGCGGCGGCGACGCCGGGGAAACGCAGGAGCTCATTGAAGAAGCAAAAAACTAATAAAACATGACGGTGAAGCCTATTGGGCAAGCGTCATGTTTTACAAGCACAGTATTGATCCTGAAGAATTCGCGTTCATGCCTTTGGAAAAAAAGGCTTTTTTAATTGCGTCGGAAATGGCCGGGAGGGAGGAATCGCCCCCAACCATAGGGTGCCCCCTCTTCGGCCGGAAAAAGAAATAAGAAAACGGTGTTCCATCGCCAAACAGTCCACCGTTTTCCCTGCCAACACCCAAAAGATGTTTGTACATATTATATCATATAAACCTCTTTTGGAACAACGATAACGCCGCCGGTTTCAGGCGGTTTTTTCACGCCTGCAAAAGAGGGATATGGTAAATGGCCGTACTGACAACCGCATTTAAAGGCATAGACCAGATATCGGCTATGCTGAAAAACATAGCGAAGAACGGCCAACATGTTGCGGACGTAATGCGTGACATAGGCGGCAAAGCAGACGCCGCCTTTGACGAGGTCGTCAATAAGGCCCAGCAGGCGGGGCAGGCAGCGAGCCAGAGCGCTTCCAAAACAAGCGAAATGGCTGCGGCCATGCAGAACGCCGCGAGCGGCGCGGACAGGCTCAGTTCGTCCGTAAGCAATAGCACGCAGGCCGCCGCGAACGCCGGGCAGGCTATGGCCGGCGCCGGGCAAAAAGCTCAGCAGGCTTCGCAGGGCGCGGACAGGCTGGGCAACTCAGTACGGCAGACGGGCGACAGGTTCAGGCAGACCACCCCGGAAGTGGACCAGTTCAGCAGCAGCACTCAGAACGCCATAGGCACGCTCGAAGCGCTTATGGCGGCAATGGGCGCTCAGCGGATCATACAGGGCGTAGCGGACGCCTTCAGGGCGTGCGTGGGCGCGTCCATGGAGTTCGAGACCGCAATCACCGGCATATTCAAGACGGTTGAAGGCACCGCGGCGCAGCTTCAGGCAATAACCGAAGGTGTCAGGGCAATGTCCCTCATCATGCCTGCCACTACTACGGAGATATCCGCGGTGGGTGAAGCCGCCGGGCAACTCGGCATAGCGACGAACGACGTTCTGAGCTTTTCCCGCGTCATGCTCGACCTGGGGAACACCACCAACCTATCAGCGGACATGGCCGCGTCGGCGCTCGCCAAATTTGCCAACATCACGAAACTGTCTGCGGGCGATTACGACAGGCTGGGTTCCACCATTGTGGCGCTGGGCAATAACTTCGCCACGACAGAGGCCGACATAGTCGCTATGGCGACGAACATGGCGTCCGCCGCGAGCATGGCCGGGTTCACCCAGGCGCAGATCATGGCGCTTGCCACGTCCATGTCCTCGGTAGGTATTGAGGCCGAAGCGGGCGGCTCCGCCATGTCCAGGCTCATAAACATGATGCAGATCGCCGCTGAAACGGGTGATGGCCTCAGCGAGTTCGCGAACGTGGCCAACATGACGGCCGACCAGTTCGCCGAAGCGTGGGGAAGCAATGCTGTAGGCGCTCTGCAGGCGTTCATAGGCGGCCTGAATGATACGGAACGCATCGGCATGACCGCGACGGCCATGCTCGAGCAGATGGGCATAACTGAGATCCGCCTGTCCAACGCTGTACGCGCCCTCGCGCAGGACAGCGAAGGGATGGGGCGCGCCGTAAGCCTGGCGAACACTGCATGGGAGCAGAACAACGCGCTCGCCAACGAGGCAGCGCTTAGATACGGTACGCTTGAGAGCCGCGTGCAGATGATGAAGAACGCGTTCGCCAACTTCAAGGCGGCTTTAGGCGACGCCTTCGCGCCGGTTGTCGGCATGATTGCGGATTTCCTCAGAAACCTGCTGACTTCTATGGCGGATTTCGCGCGGAAGAACCCCGCTGTCGTGCAGGCGATTGGTGCGGTTACTGTGGCATTTGTCGCGGGCGTTGCGGCGCTGGGGGTGTATATCGTTGCGCTCAAATTAAAAAACACTCTTGAGGAAGCCGGGATAAAGACGGGGATTGCTGGCGCTGCGGCAACGACAGCACAGGGAGTTGCGGCGGGAGCGGCGACGCCGCCTACGCTTGCATTTGCCGCGGCTTTGAAAACAGTCGGTACGGCTATGAAATCGGCAATGGCAGTTATGTGGCCGGTGATGGCTATTGCAGGCGCGGTCGCCGGTTTGATGTTATGGGTGTCGGCTATCAGGGAGGCGAACAAAGAATATACAGAACTCGCTCCTGTATCGCGCGATCACTACCGCCGGCTTGAAGCACTCAATGAAAAATACGCTGAAGCTAAAGCGGTATACGGCGAAAATTCAGCGGAAGCACAAAATTACGCTGCGGAAATCGAAAGCCTTAATGATGAATTTGAACGCACCAAAATGACAATGGATGAGTTCATTAGCAAAAATAAGGAGGTAGCGGATAGCTTCCACAACGCCATGAACGCCTACAAGGACGATATGACCGCCATAGAGGACAACTATAACGCTGCAGCGGGGCTTGCGCGTAAACTGTCAGAGATGTCATCCGGACAAATGCAAGGCGGCGTGGGCAAAGCAATGGCCGAAAGTATGGCCAGTAAGATCAACGAACTCGTTCCCGGTGCGAACGTCACGTATGATGAGATTTCCAGTTCTCCTCAGGCGGCGGCGCAAAAGATTATCAGCGCGGCGGAATATCAAAAGCAAGCTTCCGGAGGCGAGCGCAAAGTCGAAGAATATTTAGCGGCTGTAGCCCGGCAAGATACCCTTGAGCAAAACAGGAAAGACGCCGAAATGCAATACAGCGCGTTATCGGAACAGACGGCGAAATCAGGATCTTCAAGTCTCTTCAACAGTCCGTTTACCGCTAACGCAATAGCGAACACTTTAGATTTAAAAGATACGGTTGAAGCTGCAAACGCCACACTTGAAGAAGCGCGGTCAAACGAAACTGAAAACCTCGCTCTCATCGAGCAATTGCTTGGAGAATTACCTGCAAGCTTTGACGCGGCTACAGCGGCTGAAGAAAAAATGCTGGAAACGATGTCGGCAAGCGAGCGGGCGGCTCAGATATTCGAAGCAGCGGTAATATCAGTAGAGGAAGACCTTAAACAATTGCAGGAAGACTACGACGAAGCCTATAGCGCGGCTTACGGCAGCATCATGGGACAGGCAAGCCTTTTTGAAAGCTTCAGCTCAAAGGTGAAGAAGGCTCAAGAGGAAATGCCCAGCTTTGAAGAGATGATAGGCAATTGGATCGATACAGCCGAGCATGCCACGCAGATGGATCAGTGGATAAATGATTACTTAGCTGCAGGCGGAACACGAGAAGCCGCCATGCAAATCGGGATTGAATTTAATCCTGAAAATTATTCCGCCTGGGAGCAGATAATGGCCGACTTCGAAACAAACGGGCAAGCCACCGTCGCTGAAGTAGAAGCGGCGTTTGCCCAGTTGGATGGCGCAGGCGTGTCATTGGCGGACACAAATGCAATGATTGTCTCGGACTTCGAGGAGCGTTACGCCACGATAGCGGAAATTGTGCAGACCAACATGGAACAGGCAGCAGCGAATCTGGACAAATCTTCGGAAGCATACGTGGCCGCGCAGTCGACGTACAACAGCTATTTTAATCAAACCAAAGCGGGACTGGACAGGGTTGTAGCTTATGTAGAAACCGCCGTGCAAAAGATATCAAACGCTCTGAACGGGGCTGGAGGGACAATAAATATTGGAATGTCGGGAGGCGGCGGCCTCGAAGGAAACGCCACCGGCACTACAAACTCCGCCTACGCATTTATAGCTGGCGAGCGCGGGCCCGAGCTGATTGTAGGCAAACCGGGAAGCACAGTGTTCCCGGCTTCCGAGACGGACCGCATTATTTCGGCTGTGAGTAATGCGCCACAAGCGGATAATATAGTCCCCTTCCCAGTGAACGCACCTTTAAGCAAAGCGCCTGAAATCATCATGCCGCAAGTGGATAACATCATCTCCCTCTCCGGCACGGCCAGTGAGCTTATGAAGCCGCAGGCGACGGACGGCGTTATGGGAATGCAAAGCGGTATCACAAACATAATTACCGCTGTGAGCAACCCGCCTGTGATCGACACGCCGCGGGTGGACAACATAATACCGTTCACAGGCGCATGGAACGACGGCATAGCGGCAATGGAGAATTTCGGGCTGGACGCGCCGCACATGGATAACATTATCCCGTTCTCCGGTGAGGAAGGCTCCGGCCTGCCCATGCCGGACAAGGTGGACGCGACTAAATCCGGTGGCGGTGAGATGACGCTGAAAAAGCACATCATACTGGAGCTGGCGGGCAGCGGGATCATTGAGGTGAAGGGTGACGTTGACCCGGACGCCGTATGGGCGGTGCTGAGCCCGCAGCTTAAGCAGATGATACTCGACATGATAGAAGATGAAATGACGGAGGGGGGCGACCGGGAATATGCCTTTTAAATCGTACCAGATGTACTTAATTTTCGACGGAGGCAATAGTAAGATACGCTTCCCCGTGCTTCCGGATAAAGTCACGGTTAACTGCAGCAGCGAAAACAAAAGCGTGGATATCTCGGGCCTGGGCGAGCTTATTGTAAAACAGGACCGCCCGGCCGTCACGGTGGAGTTCTCCTGTTTCTTCCCCGCCTACCGCTTCCCCGGTTTGAAGGTAAAAACGATCCAGCGCCCGGAAGGCTTGATGAAGAGAATAAAAAAGTGGAAGGACAGCCAGAAACCCTGCCAGTTCATGATCACCGAGACGGCTATCAACTTATTCTGCTATATCGACACGTTCAAGTACGAGGAACGCGCGGGCGACAAGGGCACTATCTACTACACCATAAAGCTCCGGGAGTACAGGACGGCCATGGTGCGGCGCATGGAGGTTAGTACGGATGGCAAAACTATCATCAGCGGCAGCAACCAGCTCCGGGCGGACACTCGAGTGCAGCCCAAGACCTACACGGTGCAGGAGGGCGACACGCTGTCCATAATCGCCCTCAAGACGCTGGGAAGCGGGGCGTACTGGATGGATATTTTAAGGATGAACCCAAGCGTCGTAAAAGGCCCCAGCCTGCTGTCTGCGGGTAGCGTTTTAAAGTTGCCGGACAACGCTATTGTTGAAGTTGTGGCGATGGAGAAATAGGCCATGGGCAACATAAAACTGATCGTAATAAAAGAGGACGCGGTCTATGACATGAGTGATATCGTTGTGTCGGTCAAATGGTCGGGCCGGTTGGGCTCGGCTTCCCGAACACTGGATGTGACGTTCCAGGACGACGACGCTCCGGGGCATACGCGGGCGAAGACCAGCCCGTACAGGGGGCACCGGTGCATATTCTACTGGAAAAACAAAGAGCTGTTCCGTGGCATGTTCATGAGGCAGGATATATCAAACGGCGTGACCATGACAGCCAAAGCCTACGACATGGGCATATACCTTGCTAACAACCGGGACACATTCAACTACACCGACACCACTGCCGGCGTCATATTCCAGGATGTGTGCAAGCGCTTTGAGATACGCTTCGGTGCCACAGCGGACACGGTGCACAGGATCCCCGAGCTGACGAAGCCCAGGACTACCGGCTGGGACGTTATATGCGACGCGCTGGAACAGACTTGGAAGGCCACAGGTAAACGCTTCGCACCCATCTGTGTAAAAGAGGAAATGCAGCTGCTGGACAGGAAAATGAACGTGCTGCAGTGGGTGATAGAGCCGGGAGTAAACCTCATATCATGGAAGCGGACGAACAGTATTGAGAAGATAAAGACCCGTCTTAAAATCCTGTCCAAGGAAGGCGGGGTCGTGGCTGAGGCGAAGGATGAAGAAATCGAAAAGCGGCTGGGCATATTCCAAGACGTGGAAGACGCCGACGAGGAAATGAACGAGGCACAGCTAAACGAATACGTGCAGGGTACGCTTGCCGGGCTGAAGATCCCCAATGACACCCTTAATGTTTCGGCGCTGGGGCGTTATGATGTTTTCTCGGGCATAGCGGTATACATGATTATCCCGAAGGTAAGCATAAAATGCCCGTACTATGTAGACGAAGACACCCACACTTTCCAGGGGAACTATCACCAGATGGATTTGAAACTGTTGCTGGGAAACGGCCAGTGGGTGTAACGGAGATGTGATTATGGATGCGATGGCTCCAACAACTATCAAGGGGCAGATAGAGCGCGTGGTGGCGAAAAACCAGCCCATGGAGATCGTTACGGGCACGGTGATTTCCGAAAGCCCGCTCAAGATACAGGTCATAGGCGATGAAAAACTCATAGTCCACGAAAACATCATGGAAGTGTCGCGGTGCCTCACGGACTACACGGTTGAGGTTGATATATCGCTGGACAAAGGCAAGATCGCCAGCCTTACGAAAATGGATCAGGGTAAACACGGGCACGGGCCGTCCGGTGGCCACTCGCAGTATACCGGCGACGGCACGCACAGCCACCCCGCTACCGAGGGCGCGCACGTACATAATGTGGACACGTTCGTCCTGACCAAAGCCACCATGAAGGTGTACAACGCGCTCAAAAAGGGCGAGGTCGTGTACATGCTGAGCTACAACCACAAGAAAAAATATCTCGTGATAGACCGGGAGGCCGCGAAATGAGCACGTATATCCCCATTACAGTTGAAACCGTGGAGCTCGACACGGAGCAGCCCTCGCTCACCTACCGGCTGGACTTTAACAGAGGCCGGATCACCGGCAGGGTGGACGGGATTGAAGCCGTGGCGCAGGCAATTCACAAGGCGCTGATAACACCGAGGTTCAAGTGCCTGATCTACGACAACCAGTACGGGAGCGACATTCAACAGGCTATGACGGCGGGCGGCACGACGCCGGAGTACATAGAGGCGGAGCTGCCGCGCATGGTGGAGGACGCGCTCAGCGTGGACAGCCGGATACTGGAGATAAGCGGTTTTGCGTTTGAGTTCACCGGCGAGGCGGCGCACATAAGCTTTACTGCAATCACTGTGTTCGGTGATACGAAGATCGAAGAGGTAATTTTATGAAAGAAGATCAATACCTGACTGCCGAGGAACGGGAAAAGAAGATCAAAAGAATATCGATGGCGTCTATCATAATCAGCGTAATAACTATTGTAATAACGGTGCTTAAGGTCATCCTATTATTCCGTTGGCGATAAGTAGATCGGCCAAAGCGATTATCATGGCTATGAGAGCAATAATGAGGGCAATCACGCTTATACGGTGGGTCTTGGAAAAGCGTTTTTTATCTTCGATAATGCTTTCATATAGCGCGCGACCCTCAATGGTAATTTGATAATTATCTGTTGATGACATCAATGTTAGTCCGTAGCCTCTGCCATTAGGCGCGGGGATATTTTCTATAGCGGAAAGACCCATCAGCTTATTAAGGCAGGGATTAGCAAGAGGCCCTGTGATCGCCTCAATTTCAAAAATTGAGAGAACGGCTTTTTTATAAAATTTCTTGAGCAGTTTGAAGGTTGTTTTATCCATAAATATACCTGCGATAAGCTAAAAGTATATATTAAGAACCTTACCACAAACAATTTGGCTGCGCAACTGGATAGACCGGAGGATACTCATGTTTGAAGACAGGACGTATGAAAACATATTGCGCGAAGTGCTGGCGCAGGCCCCACGGGGCGTGGACGTTCGGCCGGGCAGCATATACTACGACGCGGTGGCCGGGGCCTGCCTTAAGATATCGGATTATTACACCGACCTCGCCACAATGTTCGACCTGACGTTTTTGGTGACTGCCGTGGACGAATACCTTGACCTTAAGGGCGGCGAGTTCGGCCTCAGCCGCAACCAGGCCACAAGCGCGGTGTATGAATTCCGCTTTGAGGGGACGCAGCCTGCCGAGGGCGAGCGCTTCTATACGGACAGCAAGTATTTTGTATTGCAGAAGCTGGGCGGGGAGCTCCGACTTGTGGCCGAGGAAGCGGGAACGGTCCATAACGACATATTGGAAGGCGCGGCGGCCATGCCGAAAAACAACATCGGCCTTAAGTCCGCGAGCTTTGGAGAGCTTATCAAGCCCGGCGTCGACACTGAGAGCGATGACGATTACCGGCAGCGCATACGCGACAAAGGTGGCCGGGCCCGCTGAGAACGGCAACCGCCAGCACTACAAAACATGGTGCGAGCAGGTTCCGGGCGTAGGCCGCGCGCGGATAATCCCCCTGTGGGACGGCGAGAACACGGTAAAGGGAATCATAATCGGCGCGGACGGGACCCCAGCGGTTGAGGCCGTGGTGGATGAGGTTCAAGAAGTCATCGACCCCGGCGGCGCCGGGCTGGGAGATGGTGTGGCGAATATCGGCGCGCACTTCACGGCCATATCCGCGCAGGCGCTTAATGTGAATATTGTGTTTAAGGTGGAACTCTCGCCGGGCGCTGCCATAGACCAGGCTGTGGATGAAACCACTGCCGCCGTCACGGCTTATCTAAGGGAACTGGCGCTGCAGACGCCGGAAAACGAGGCGATGGTAGTCCGCATAACCACAATAGGCGCAATGCTGCATAACCTGCCCTCCATAGTGGACTATGCTGATTTGACCCTTAACGGCGGTGAGGTGAACATTGACGTCAGCGAGGAACAGGTGGCGGTACTGGGCGAGGTGAGCATCAGTGAAATTGTATGATAACGCCTACAAATCGGGCTATGTGGAGCTCAAGACGTTTTATCCGGTGTGGTATCCGGACGTCGTGGAGATGGACGCGCTGCTAAAAGCGTTTGGAACACAGCTCGACGGAATTAAGAACGGCAACATCCGGTCGATCGACAACAACTTTGTCGCCACGGCGGACGCGGTCACGATCGGAACGCTGGAGAAATACCTCTACATAACGTACGATGGTAAACGTACGCTGGAAGAGCGCCGGGCGCTGGTCTCGGCGTTTTTTATCGGGTACGGGCACATTGGACGGCCGGAGATAATCGACTACGTGAGTAAGTTCACGGAGGGCGCTATATCCGTGGCGTTTGACGCGGGAGTGATAACCGTTACGGTGACGCGCGACGCGGCGGAGAAGTTCAACCTGGCCGACGCGCTGTTTATTCTGCTAAGGCGCATACCCGCCCACCTCGCGCTCGTATTCATAGACGACCTGCTGCCCTTCGTGGTTGATAACGAGAACCATTTCCTGCTGGTAGACCTTGCGGTAGCCATGAAGATCCGCAACGCGCATGCGCCTGCTAAGGTGAAGCTGGACGGACGCAGGCCATTGGACGGCACATGGCTGCTCAATTCGGAGGGCTGGGGCCTAAAGCTGCCTGATGTGATGTTTGCCGCTACGATGAAGGCGCAGCGTTATGGAGGGTCGGCGGCGCTTGTGACGGACAGCCACAACAAACTGGATGGCGCGGCAAATCTGGACGGAAGCCGTCTTTTGGACGGAGTATATAAATTTGAGGAACTGTAAAGGAGGCGCAATATGGCGAGCAGCGTAGTAACAAAAACACGCCGGGAAAGCTTATGCAAGATAACATCGGGTGCGGTGGCAAACATACCGAAGGTGACGCACATCGCTCTGGGCGACGCTGGCGTTGATAGTAGCGGCAATCCACTCAACCCGTCGGAAACACAGACGGCGCTCAATCATGAGGTAGCACGCTATCCGGCGGTGGCGGCATACCCGGTGAGCACAACGGCGCGGTACACTATAACCATACCGCAGGGAGCGCATACGGGCATAAAGTTTAGCGAGGCGGCGCTCGTGAACAGCAGCGGCGGGCTTGACGCAATAAAAAACTTTTACCCTAAACAAAAAGACGACGACGTGAGCTTCACGTTCACATTTGATGACGAATTCTAGCGGGGAAGCCCCCGCGGGCCTGCCGCGGCTCTGGCCCACAAAATCATGAGCGTATCAGCCCGGTAGCCAAACTATCGATACTCAGGAGGTTATAAAATGGCAAACTACACTATACCGGAAAACCCGGTGTACAACAGCGAAATACGAGCGCTGGAAAACGGCGATCCGGCCAGCGCGACCGATACATTTAACCCGCTGTTCCAGCAGCTTATCAACAACACGCACGCGGTAAAGCGCAGCGCGGCGTACAGGGGCGCGATCGGCGGATCGGCCACGGCGCTGACCTTTGCGATGGAGCCGGACTACACGCTAAAGGACGGCGACCTCATAACCGGCCGCATGCCCTTCAACATCGGCGACGGTGCGACGGCAAAGATAGATACCGCCACGGCTATGCCCATAACGACGCCTGGGGGCGAACCCATAGCGGCGGACGCTTATGTGGAAGGCGCGGACATCACGTTCAGGTACAACCAGGCTAAAGCCTGTTTTTTTGTGTCGGGGAGTAGCGGGAGCGCTTGGCCGGTTACTCCCTTCACCGGTGTGGCGCAGGCGGACATGCGCAAGGGCGATAAAGCGATAATGAAACTGGTTATGTCGTGGTTTGAAGTCGCGGGCCCCGACACTCCGCTTCCAGGCAGCGTATCCGGGCTTTCGGTATCGCCGGACGGAAAGCGCGCCGCGGTAATATGTTCCAGCCAGCCGTATCTTTTCCTTTTTGAAATAGACGGCGGGGCCATTAAAAAGCTGGACGATCCGGACGTAATACCGGGCGGCGCTTGCTCAACGCCTGTTTTATGGTCACCGAAGGGTAAGTACCTGATGGTCAGGCTGAACAGCAATACTGCCCCGTTTATACACATTTATGAAAATACCCCGG
>JAVBSU010000044.1:0-15121 GCA_031556555.1 Christensenellaceae bacterium | reverse complement strand
TCGGGTATGTGCTTAATGTCTATTACCTGCGCCATGCCGATGACGCGGCGGTTTTTCTCGAGCCCGGTCACGCCGGAGGTATCCTCGAGTATAGTATCTAAGAAGTACTCTTTGTAACCGGGTGTTTTGGCCATGGGCTCCGTGACGTTTTCATCGAACAGCTTATTGTACTTTACTTTGAAAAGGTCGACGGATTTAACTATGACGTCTTCCACCCACGCGAGGTAGGTTTCCTTTTCTTTCGCGCCATCGATCATGACGTCGCCGTTGACCCAGGCGAACATCATGTTGGCCACGACGTTGCCGATATCGTAGCCCATGGGGCCGTAGAAACCAAATTCCGGATCCATGACTTTTGTCGCGCCCTGCTTTATGAATATGGAGCCCGTGTGCAAATCGCCGTGTATGAGCGACTGCGCGTTGTTCATGAAGCCGTACTTTAATTTAGCTACTTCAAGGTGCAGTTCGGTGTCCGAATACACTTCGCGCTTTATAAAGTCGAGATTGGGCGGAAAGACTTTGTTTCGGTTAAGATTGTTGTCGTAAGGCTCGGTGTAAACGAGCGGCTCCGTTATGTCGGCGCACAGTTCGGGGTTTATGTACTGGCCGACGAGGGCTTTTTTCTTTTTGGAGTCCATGACCCTGTCGGTTGTCAGGAACAGCGTCCTCGCCATAAAGTCCGTAATGTCCCCGGCGAACTGCGGAAAAATTTCATGCTTCATGAGGGCGGAACGCATAACCTGGTAGTCGGATAAATCCTCCATGGCAAAGCACCACATGGTAGTGTCGTGCAGATATACGTCCGCGACCAGGTTGGGGCAGAATCCCTTTTCGATTTTAAGCATACCGACTTCGATTTTGTTGCGGTCGATGGAAATATCGAAATCCTTTGCTATCCGAAGTTCCGGGCCGGCCTGCTTTATTATAACGGACTTATCAGAATCTTCGTCCCACACGCGAAAAACGTAATTTAGGTTACCGTCGCCAATTTCCACTGCCTTGAGGTTTTTTTCACCGCTGTCGAAAATATCGAGCTTTTCTACGGCGTATTCAATGGCGTCTTCAGGTTTCATCAAAAAGTAAGTATCAAATCGTGACATGTCGTAGCTCCTTCTTCTATATAAATTATTCGTCTTTCTTGAAATATGTCAGCGCGAGCGCAACGGCGAGAACCGCGCCCTTAATTATGTTCAGGAGGTAGTACTTGACGCCCATCATAATGAGGCCGTTGTCTAAAACGCCCACAAGCACCGCGCCCACCAGTGTTCCGAGCGCGTTCGCCTTGCCGGCGCCCGCGACGGAGAAGCCTATGAAACAGGCCGCCACGGAAGGCATAAGGTATTGGCCGCCCGCGTTCGCCTGCGCCGAGCCCACTCGCGCGGTCAGAAGTATGCCGCCCAGTCCA
Source organism: Christensenellaceae bacterium (assembly GCA_031556555.1). GTDB lineage: Bacteria > Bacillota > Clostridia > Christensenellales > Christensenellaceae > UBA5399. Next base: position 13,716 of record JAVBSU010000044.1, on the reverse strand, counting down.
GCGAACAGCGATGATAAAAAGTAGGCGAGTATTTTATACTTCTTAACCGGTATACCGGAAAGACGGGCCGCTTCCGGGTTCCCGCCCACGGCGTACATGAAGCGCCCGTGTTTAGTGTACGTGAGAAAGAAAAACGCGAACAGCACCACGCCTACCATTATTATTATAATCCAGGGCTCCGCGCCTATCGCCTTGAATTCGGGAGGCAGCAGGCCGGGCGCGGTAGTGCCGTCCGGCCGCGTCATGCGTTCGGTTATGGCTCCGCCGCGCGAATATGTCAGCGCGACGCCCTCGAACATGAACATTACGGACAAACTGGCTATCATGTCCGGTATTTTAAGGCCGACTATGAGCACGCAGTTTACCACCGCCACGAGCAGCGTTACAAGCAGCGCCAGGAATATCGAAAGGCCTATGCTCATAGTGTACCACACGAACATGGTCATTATAAAAGTGCTGGCCCAGTTGGCCGCCGCGCCTATGGAAAGATCCATGCCGTTTACGGATACCGAAAACGTAAGCCCTATTGCCACCACCGTCGTTATGGATACCGCGCGGATGATCGTTATCATGTTCGCGCTGGTCATGAACATGCTGCCCCCTAAGTCCGGGTTCCAGTTCACAAATGTAAATAATATGACAAGTATGCCTAGCGTCAGGAGAGTGCCCCACTTCTGGAAAAATGCTCCCACGCTCATTTTAGAGTTGTTCTTCAAACGTTCCTCGTTTGGATTCATACTCAGTTCCCCCCTGTGGAGTAGTATAAAAGTTTCTTTTCGTCCGCGTCTTTTATGTTTAGCTCGGCGGCTATCCTGCCGTCGTACATCACGTAAGTGCGGTCGGCAATGGCAAGTATCTCGGAAAACTCGCAGGAAGCGTATATCACGCCCTTGCCCTGGGCCGCCAGCCGCTCAATTAGTTCGAATATGTCGCGCTTTGCGCCCACGTCCACGCCCTTTGTAGGCTCGTCGAATATATATATGTCGGAATCGGAGTTGAGCCATTTGGCGACGGCCACCTTCTGTTGGTTACCGCCGGATAGAAGCGCTACTTTCTGGTATTCCGAAGGCGTTTTGATGCCGAGATCCTTTATCATTTTGCGCGCGTCTTCCTTTTCCTTTTTCTTGTTTACCACCGAAAGCGCGCCCGTGTACTTTCCAAGAGAGGCTATAGAAATATTGGAGTAAACGGGATCGCTTATAAGCACGCCTTCCTTGCGGCGTTCTTCGGGAACGAGGGCGAGCCCCTGCCTGACCGCCGACGTGGGGTCGTTCACTTTCAGAGTCTTGCCGTTTAGGTTTATAGTTCCGCCGCTGTGTTTCATCGCGCCGAAGAGCGTTTTGCAGAGCTCGGTTTTGCCCGCGCCCACAAGGCCCGCGATGCCAACTATCTCGCCGCGCCGCACTTTTATGGAAACGTCTTCTATGTTGTTTTCCCTGTCGTTCAGGTGTTCCACGTTTAAAAGTACGCCGCCTATATCCACCTGTTTTTTGGGGTAGTTTTCGTCAAACTTCCTGCCCAGCATGAACTCGACTATCTGGTTTATGGTGAGTTCCTTATTGAGGGGCAACACGGTCACCACTTTGCCGTCTTTCATTATGGTTATCTTGGTGCAAATCTCGTAAAGCTCGGCGAGGCGGTGCGTTATAAACACTATGCCCACGCCTTCCGCCGCAAGGTCGCGCACTATCCTGAACAGCTCTTCGGTCTCGGAGCCCGAAAGCGGCGCGGTGGGTTCGTCCAGTATCAAAAACCGCGCCCGCTCAACTATGCAGCGCGCTATAAGCACCATCTGCTTCTGCGCCAGGGTTAGGCTGGAAACCGGCCTGTTTACGTCTATGTTTAGGTTCATGCGTTTTAATACTTCGCGAGCCCGTTTTCTGAGTTCGGCCCAGTGCACCACCTGCTTTTTGCCCATCTTGTTCACCATGTGGTTGAACATTACGTTTTCCGCCACGGTGAGGTAGGGTATGAGGGCCGTATCCACCTCCTGGTAGACTATTTCTATGCCGAGGTTTTTAGCCTCCTTGGGCGACCGTATCTCCACGGGCTCCCCGTTCATGAAAATCTCGCCCGTATAGTGCGCGTTCGCGCCCGCGAGTATCTTCATAAGTGTGGACTTGCCCGCGCCGTTCGCGCCGACGAGCGCGTGGATCTCGCCGCTCTTCATGGTAAAATCCACGCCGGATAGCGCCTTTACACCCGGAAACTCTATAGAAATATTTTTCATTTCCAATTTTGTTTCGATTGTTTCCATAACGGATACTCCAAACATTTTTGTGTGTTTAAGCGGCTTGAGGCCGCTTCTTTATTCATAGTCAGATTTATTGTAAGTATATATTAAACAGTTTGAATAGTAAATACACATCTGCCCCGGCTATGGCAAAATATTTAACCGGGGCAGAGAGTATTTTACTATTTAATTCAGGAGCGCCGTAACCTGTGGGTTAAGCGGCTTCAGCGTTCTGCGCCCTCAGTTCGTCCATCCAGGGGCGGTCGAGGTCGGCTATGGATTCGATTGTGCCCCAGCCGTCAACGTAATCGGCGAGGTTTTCCATATTAGCGCTGTCGTCGAGCTGTGTGGTCTTTATAAGCTGTGCGTCCAGCGTGTAAGTGTCGGGCGTTTCTTCACCCGCGAGCTTTAAGGCCACCAGCCTTACGTTGGCTATGCCGATGAGCTTGGGATCGACCGCCGCGGTAGACTGCCACACGTCGGGATTGGCCAGCATCAGGCTTATGTCGTCATTGGAAACGTCTATCGTGAACATCGGGATATCCGTACGCCCGGCGTCGTTCAGCGCCTGCAGGCAGCCTTTTGCCAGTTCGTCATAGGATCCCCATATGGCGTCCACGGTGCCTTCGGGATACCTCGGCAGCACGGCGGCGGTAACTGTCGTCGTGTCCGCGCGCGCGTTTTGCAGCGTCTGGGGAGCGATCAGCTCAAGGGTCTCTATAAGGCCATCGGCTTCGTACTGTTTGTACACTTCCTCGCGCCTGTCGAGCGGGGGCACGCCGGGGCCGTACCACAGCTTGAGTATTTTGGCGGGTTCGCCCTCTTTGCCCACTGTGTCCACGAGGTCTCCGAGAGAGAGCTCAGCGAGCTTGTGGTCGTCCTGCGCGGTGGAAGTGACGCCTTCAAGCTGTTCGCCTTCCGGGACTCCGCCTTTAAGGGGCAGGGTGTCGAACGTGGATACGGCTATTCCCTTTTCCCTGGCGGGGAGAAGCATGTCATAGCTGTAGGATAGTTCGCCGTGCGACACTATTATGCCGTCGTACCCCTGCTCAATTACCTGGGCGACTGTCTCCTGCAACTTGATGTTGTCGCTGTCCGTAACGAAAGTGGTGACTTCAAAGCCGAGCGCTTCGCCTTCCTCCACGCAGCCGTTAAGGAACTGCTGGGTGTGGTCTCCCGCGGGCAGGTTTCTCACAACCGCGATCTTCTTGCCTCCCGTAACGCCTTCGGGGATGGCGACTTCGTCCGCCGCCAGTGCGACGGTCGCAAAGGAAAGAACCAGTACCACCGCAAGCGCTATTGCTAAAATTTTCTTCATAAACACTTCCTCCTCAATATTAATTTGTACTTCGAATGTTTAAATTGTATACTTTGGAGTAAGGTTTGTCAATGAAGACGACGAAGCCAATTATTAATATTTTTCGCCTATCTCCCGGAGGGCTTTAATACTTATGCCCACGGCTTCGTCCTCAAGCTCCTGCCACTCGGGCGCGGGCTGGTCTATCTCAACGGCCAGAAACCCCTCGTAGTTGTGCTTTGCCAGTATACCGGCGAGCTTGTCGTTGTCCACGATGCCCATGCCCACGGGGACGCCCGAGAAGAACCTGTGGTCGGAAGCGCCGTAAAGCGAGCTCACGCAAAGATCCTTTATGTGGGTGGAGTATACGTACGGGGCCAATAGTTCCATGGCAGCGACGGGGTCGTCCAGCAGCCGTAAAAAGTTGCCCGAATCAAAGTTCACACCAAAGTGTTTCGAGTCCACGCTCTCCAGCATCTGCATTACTTCGGCGGATGTAAAGTCCATATGGTTTTCAATGGCGATGATGACGCCGTTATCTTCCGCCACTTTGGCGGCTGTCTTGAGCCAGGGCAGCAGCGCCCTTATCTGCTCCTGGTGGTCCTCAAAGCGGTGGTCCAGCGAGGAGCCCGTCATGCGCATCACCCTGGCCCCTATGACGGCCGCCTTGGGGATAAACTCCAAAAGCTCCTTGAAAGCGTCTTCGTTTTTGCCGCGTTCAAGGCCGAAGGGGTGGCCCCACGCCCAGACGCGGTCAAAGCCGTAGCCGTCAAGCTTGCCCTTAAGTTCGCTCAGGTAAGCGTCGTCCGTGGAAGGAAGAAAGCAGGTCTCGAGAGAGACGCCGTCCACGTCGAGCTGCTTTGCCCTCGCGAGGAAATCGTCCACGGTCATTGGACGCCTTGCGGGTTTCTGGTCGGGATACACCTCTCCGAAAAACCTGTGGTAGCAGTAACTGTCAATGCCAATTTTCATTATTGTTCACCTCCAACACTTCTCTTTTTTCTTTCTAAAAACAGTATTAAGAACGACGCGGCGAAAAGGCAGCCGCATATTATGATTATGGGAACCTTAAAGCCCAGCCGTTCCGCCATTTCTCCCATCCACAGCGGCGCGGTGAGCGTTGCCGCCCCGCCCGCCAGCGTGCATATGGACGAGGCGGAGGCCGTGCGGTGGGGAAATTCGTTGCAGCAGACGAGCACGAACGTTGCCACGCTCGCGCCCTGCATAAAGCCGCTCAGCGCCGTGAAAGGCATCATGGCTCCGGGAACAAGCACTGCTATGAGCATGAACGCCGCGGCAACCAGGCCGAACATGGAAAAAACGGTTTTGGGCGCGAGAAGCTTCAGGAAGAGTGGGCTCAAAAAGCGCATCACGAGCGCCCCCGCGAAGAACGCCGTTAAAAGCAGCCCGGCGGTGTTAAAGTCCGCTCCGGCGGTCCTCATGGCGTAGGTGGGCAGCCACGCGGCAATGCCCTGCTGGAACGTAAAGTACAGCACGCCCGCCGCCAAGAGCGCCCAGGCCTTCTTTGTTTTGAACACTTCGGCGGGGTTCTCGCTCACGCGCTTTTTCACAGCCTCCCTGTCCGTGTAGGGAGTGCCGGCCATTATCCTCCTGCCGCTAACCATGTAGCACGCGGCGACAGCGACAGTGGCTATGCCTATTATCAAAAACGGAGTGACAAAACTTTGGGGCGTATCGAAGTTTACGGTCAGCGTGACGAAGAGCGGCGCTATCATCGCTCCCACGCCGTAAAAGGCGTGCGCTATGGGCAGCAGCGTGTTTTTACGCGCCGGGTAAACGTCTGATATCACGCTGTTCGTCATTATGTCCACAAAAGCGCCGCCTACCCCCGCCGCCATCACTATAATTATGAGCAGGCCGTAGGAGGGCGCGAAGATTATGGAAGCCGAGGCCGCGCCAAAAAGCAGCAGCCCCATGGCAATTGTATGTATTTTGTTATACCTCTCGCCCCTGAGCGCAATGAATATGGCCGCGGCTATGGTGCCTACCGACTGCATCGTCAGTATGAAGCCCTGCTGGCCGGAAGTGATGCCGTAATAGTTCATCATCACGGGCGCGTCCGTGCCGAAAATGTTGCCGTAGACCGCGTACACTAAATACGGGCAGAAGGACAGGAATATAAATATCTTGTGCCGCGTGTTCAGTTTTTCAGTCATTAAAACAAAAACTCCATAAGCTCGTCCGTCTCGTAGAAGTCGGGTATTATCAAATCGGCGTGCGCTCGGATGAGGCGTTCGCGCTTCCATGCGTCTATGCCGCCGCCGGCGTTCTGCTCGTCCGTGGCGACTCCCACGGCGCAGCCGCCCGCTTCCTTTACATTCTCTATTTCGACATAACCGTCGCCAAACCCTATTAGCTCTTCGCCTTTCAGGTTATTTTCATTAATTATGCGGTTCACTATCATTTTTTTGGAAAACGCTTTGTAGTCGCGCTGCGCGCCGTACACCTTGCCTTCAATGTATGGCGTTACGCCAAGTATCTCAGCTTCGTGGGCGGCGTATACTTCGTCTGTGCCGCTGGCGATGTATATTTTCACGCCGCGCGCTTTAAGTGCGTCCAAAAGCTCGTAGCTGCCGGGAACGACGTAATTCCTGGGGTCAAGCTTGCCCTGCTCCAGCCCTTCTATCCTGTGGCCGATGACTTCCAAAAGGCGGCGGTGATATTCGTCTTTGTAATCCTGGGGGCCGAGCGGGCGGCCGCCGCGCTTTGCTATTTCTTCCGCGAGCGAAATGCACTGGTATATGGTCTGCTTGCCGGTGTTGTAGTCCACAAAATCGTCAACACACGCCTTTATGGACGAGGCGTCCTCATCCGCACCGCCGGGCGTGGCCAGGAGCTCGTCCGTGAAATAGCCCTTCATGACTGACTGCCAGCCCTCACGTATGAGGCTAAGCGTGCCGTCAAAGTCAAAAAGGGCGAACAAAAAGCCGCCTTTTTTTACGTGAGGATTAAGCACTTCTATTTTCCATTCTTTACGCATTCATTTTCTCCATGTATTCGTCAAATCTTTTTTTGAGCATCTCCCGCGTGGCCGTGCCCGTCACGCCTATCTGCTGCACGGTCAGCGAAGCCACGAGGTTGCCTATGAGCGCGGCCTCCGCGAAATCCGCACCCGCGCAGAGCGACGCGGTCATCCCCGCCAGCAGCGAGTCGCCCGCGCCGCAGATGTCGACTTCCTCTTCCACAGTGTAGGCGGGCACATGCGTTATCACATCATCATCGCATATTGTAACCCCATCCCCGCCGCGCGTTACGATAAACGTCTTGCCGGTGAGCTTGTGCAGGGCGAGTATGGCCGCGTCAAGGCTGCTGCCCCCGTACGCGCCGCTAGACTTGGCGGCCCGCAGCGCTTCGGCGTCGTTGCACTTAAGAACGGTGTTCTTAAAGCTCATCAGGTTGAAACGCGAATCCGCCAGGACGGTCTTGCTTTGGCCGATGTCCCCGATTGTTTTCAAGACTTCGGGTGTGAACACGCCGCAGCTTCCGTCTTCTAATTGCTCAAGGCATATGAAAGCGTCGGCTCTGTCCACGAGTTCAAGCAGGTTGGCGGCGAGGCGCTCACTAGCCGCGCGCGGCGTGGGTTTCCTGTTTTTGATGTCCACGCGGTGGGTCTCCTCCAGCCGGCCGGGATACTCGAAGAACGTCTTGGAGTAGGTTGGGGTGAAAAAGCCGTCCACCTTTACAATGTAGCTGGTGTCGACGCCCGTGGCCCTGAGCGCGCGCAGCAGTTCAAAACCCTCGCCGTCGCCGCCCACGGCCGCGACCGCGTAGATATGCTTCACGCCCAGCGCGTGCAGGTTGTTCGTTATGGTTCCCGCCGAGCCCGGCGCGGCGACCTTGCGCACGACCTGGTAAGCCGTAAGCCCCGTCTCCACGGAATCTTCATCCAACGCCCTGTCCGTGTAGTATATCCTGTCCAGGAAAAAATCCCCCGCCACCGCGATGGAGATATCGCCGAACTTATTTATGATTTCTAAAAAACGTTGCTTGTCCATTTCAAGCGAGTTCATTCATAGTCTCCTCGTATACGGCCAGCATGTTTTCCACCGGAGCGTCCGACTGCAAGAAGTGCGAGGGCGAGCAGATATAACCGCCGTCTTTAAAACAGTTTTTATACCGTGCGGCCTGCGCCTTAACGTCATCGGGAGAACCCAGCACTAAAAGCTTCTGGACGTCTATGCCGCCGTTAAAGCAAACGCGGCCGCCGAATTCACGGGCGAGGTTTTCCGGCTGCATCTTGGCGCAGCAGGGTTGTATCGGGTCTATTATGTCCACGCCAGCGGCGATAAGCTCGTTTATGAAGGGGTAGATCATGCCACAGGAATGGAAGAACAGCGCCGCGCCTAACTCGTGTATAACGTCCGCCATGCGCTTTACATACGGCAGTACGAATTCCCTGAACATCTCCAAAGAAATGAGCGGGGCCTGTTGGCTTCCGAGGTCGGAGTAGATGGTGAATATCATTATCCGGCCGCCGGCGGCCTTTTGCGCCCGCCTGTACTCCTCAATATAGAATTCGCAGAAAAGGTTGCTGAGGTAGTGGCAGAACTCCGGCTGGATCGCCATGTCCATCATGAAGTTTTCCATGCCCCTAACCAGACCCGGCCGCTGCCAGATATCACCCGCGCCGTACTGCACGGCCATGTCCGGGTGGCGGTCTATCATCCCGGGCAGGCGGGAGTAATCCACGCCGCCGTTCTTTGGCCAGTCAAAGTCCTGTAGTTCTTTAAGGGTGGTTGCGCCCGACAGCGCGCCCGCCATGTCTTCGCGAACAGGCCCGTACTCGGTCTGACGGTACACGTACCGCTCGCCCCAACAGTTTTGGTAATAACCGCCCATGTCCTTCTCGGGTGGAAAGTCCGCGTTCACGCGTAGTATGTCCGGGTTGAACGCGTCCAGCAGCATATCGTAATCGTGGAATCCAAAGTGCCTGTAAAGTTTTTCCTGAGTGTCGTTCTCAGCCGCGAAGTTGTAAGGAACCCTGTCAACCGGTTCCCTTTTTATCGCCGCTGCCACTCGCTCTTTTTTTGTCATGTGTCTTTGCCTCCGGCGGCTTAAGAACCTTTTTGCTTACGCCAAAAAAGGTTCTTAAGAATCTCCAAAAACGCGTTATGCTTTTGGAAAGCGAACGATAGTTCGCGTGGGGTCTGGGGAACTTGTTCCCCAGCGGGTCTTAGGGCGGAGCCCTAATGTCTTTAATACTTCAAATCTATCCTTTTGCCTTCTTTGGAAGAAAGCTTTATCATTTCGATTATGTGCTCGGCGACGTAGCCGTCGTAGAGCGTGCCTCCGAGGGGCGCGGCGCTTTCGCCTTTGGCAACGCAGGAAAGGAAGTGCGCGATAGCGGCGATGTGGCCGTGCTCCCAGCCGATGTTGTGCCCGGCGGGCCACCAGATATTGCCGTAGGGGTGGCCTAAGGAGCTCTGCGTGACGCTTACTTCCGTGAATCCGGCTACTTCAGTGACGGTTGTGTCCTCGAGGTAAACCCTAAGATAACTGGGGCGCTCAAGCGTGAACATGAGGCTGCCCTTAGAGCCGTATATTTCCCAATGAAGATTATTTGTCATGCCGGACGCGCACTGTGTGCTTTCGATTGTTCCGGTCGCGCCGTTTTCAAAATCCACCAACGCGAAAGAACCTTCCTCGCCCACCATGTCCACAACGCCGCCGCTCTTTGATTCGTGCTGCGTGTTGTAGATTTTGGATTTGCCCACGAGCGATCCGATATCGCCAACCAAAAACCGCGCCAAATCAATAACATGGCAGCCGATGGCCTGGCCCACGCCATCCGCCGCGCCCTTGTTGTTGTACCAGATGTCTTCCGCCATGAGCTTTTCGGAAGCGCCGTAGTTCTGATCGTAGAGGAAGCGCGAGTGGTAGATTTTCCCTATCGCGCCTTCGCTGACGAGTTTTTTAGCCAGCAGGTTGGCCGGGAAGAACCGGTAGTTGAAGCCCGCCATGTGGATGAGGCCCGCCGCGTCTGCGGCCACGTACATTTCCTTAGCCTGCGCCGCCGTCATTGAAATCGGCTTTTCGCAGTATATGTGCTTTTTGTACTCAATGGCCTTCATGACGGCAGGGTAGTGAAGGGGGTCCGGCCCGGAATTGTCGAAAATATCTATATCGCCTTCCCTGAGCATCCGCTCGTAATCGTCGTACGCGTATTCAAAATCAAAACGGCCGGCCGCTTCGTTGGCCAGATCCATTGTGGCCGCGCAAACCGCCTTGCGCTCTATCTCAAACTCCCTCGGGTAAAACATGTACGGTATGGTGTGGTAGGCGTTCGAATGCGCCTTGCCCATGAACCCGCCGCCCAGTAATCCTACTTTGATTTTTTTCATAGTATTTCCTTTCTTGTCTCCGGCGGCCAAAGGGCTCCGCACTTTGGAAACCCGCTGGGGAACTTGTTCCCCAGACCCCGGTGCCTTACAAATAAGTATTTAATGTTAAGGCAAGCGGAAGCTTGCCGCAGGTCAAGGGCCGACCGGCCCTTGTGGGGTTTTAGGGGCAACGTCCCTAAGGTCTTAACCCTAACCAATCAAGCCCACCACATCTCGCCGGGCTTTTCGTGTATTATAATACTATTCAAAAACGCAAAGGCTTTTTCCAGCCCTTCCTCGCGGGACATGAGGCTGTCCTCGTGTTCTATGCTCATAACGTAGTCGTAGCCTGTCATCGCGAGCGCGTCCATTATGCTTCTCCAGTATTCCCCGCCGTTGCCGTAGCCTACCGTGCCGAATACCCAGGCGCGGTTCTTTTCGTCGGAATAGTGTTTTGTGTCGAGCACGCCGTTGCGCCCGACGTTTCTCGCGAGCACGCGCGTGTCCTTGGCGTGCATGTGGAATATCGCCCCTTCAAGTTCCATTATGGCGCGGGGGATGTCTATGCCCTGCCATATCAAATGGCTGGGGTCGAAGTTGGCGCCGATTGCGCCGCCCACAGCCGCCCGGAGCTTTAGCAGCGTTTCGGGATTGTAAACGCAGAAGCCGGGATGCATCTCAAGGCCGATCTTTGTAACGCCGTAGTTGGCCGCTTCTTTGACCGCCCACTGCCAGTAGGGTATCAGCACATCGTTCCACTGGTAGTCGAGCATGGAAAGGAATTCCTCCGGCCAGGGGCAGGTTATCCAGTTGGGCGTCTCGTCCTTTGGCCCGCCGCCGGGGCAACCTGAAAAGCACGCGATCGTGTCTATACCAAGCTTTTCAGCCAACATAAGCGTATTTACGAAGCCTTGCTTGTACTTTTCCTTAAGGCCGGGGACTGGGCTGACCGGATTGCAGGAACAGTTCAACTGGCTTACTATCATCCCGTGCCGCGCTATCAGGTCTTTGAACCCAGCGAGCGCGCTATCGCTTTTAAGAAGCACGTCAGGGTCACAATGAGAGGGAACCGCCATGTTGCCGCTGTAAAGCTCAACCGCCTCAAAGCCGACGCCTTTTAAGTAGGGCAGCACGCCGCTAAGCTTCCTGTCCGCGAACAGCGCGGTAAAAACTCCAAGCTTCATCTGTCGTTATCTCCTAATTTAAAATATTCCATCGCGTTGCCGCGCAGCAGCGCGGACGCTATACCGGCCGCGTCGTTGTACGATATAAAGCCGTCGTCCACCATGCCCGCAAGCGTTTTGGCCATGGCGCGCTTGATCATTTTAAGCTTGGCCCAGGCCCAGTCCACGCAGTATGCGTCCGAAAAGTAGCCGAACCATTTGTTGAGCGGCAGCCGCTCTATTCGGCTGCGGATGATCGTTTCTATGGCGGAAGGATAGAAATTGTGCCACCAGTAGCCCGCCGCGTACACGTTGGGCGCTTCGCGTATTATGGAGCACAGCGCGTCGTCCATGTAGCCGCAGGCGTTGTACACGAGTATGTCGATGTTTTTATACTCGTTTGCCAGCCGCTCTATCGCGTAAAGCGTATCGCCGACTAACTTTACGCCCGTCTCGAACTTAAGTGGTTCAGCGCCCAACGACACTGCGAAGGATATCCTGACGCCCAGCGCGTTTAACGCCTCCATGTACTTTTGGTTTATGTAGTTTGCGTAAACGTCGTTCTCAGGCGGGCCTGCGCTGTCCCTGTTTTTAAGCGCAAGCGCGAGTTCATCGCGGGGTATATCCCTGTATTTTATGTCCGTGGAAAAATGCGTGGCCATGCCAGCTATTTTGTCCAGCGGTATTTTTCTGACGTATTCGCCGATTGCCGCGTCTATGTCTTCAGGCGTCTTTAGCTTCTTTACGCCCGCGTACAGCGCGCGGTCTATGTTTACGGGAAGCGGGCCCAGCGGCTCATCCTGCGAGGAGGCTACTTCCAGCTCTATGAGCGGGGCGTCGAACGCGCCGTACTGGCTCCGCGTGAAAAACGCCCATTCAAGTCCGTAGAAGTACCTGGAGTTTGGCTTATCGCCCCGCCTGCAGTATTCGGTGTTTATGTATTCTATATTCGCTTTATCGAGTATGCCTGACGCATAGCCCGAAGCGTACTTTTCGCGTATTATCCCGTCTATTTCGCGCCAGTTGCCCAAGTTTGTTTCTTTATCCCAGCCATAAAGCCCGCTCAATATGCCTTTGGCCATGGAATACGCGCTGGTGTACTTTATGTGCTTTAAGCAGGGCAGCGCATTAATTATCCTGCGCTCCGCCTCATTATCGTCCGGCCATTCGCTTAAACGCGCGCCGTCCGGGCAGCCAGAGCTGTAAAGCTCGGAGATTACCATGTGGTACAGCAGCACGTCCGAAAGGCCGCGCGCGGACTCGTGCGTAAGGTCCACGTGCGTGTGAATATCTACCACGGGCATTGCCGCTATTTCTTCGTGCAGTTTGTTTATGGTTTGCATTTTGATACCTTCTCATGTGTAGGGGCGGATTGCATCAAATCCGCCCCTTGACATATCTCAACGCTGATCGGATTTGTTATCCTCAGCCAGCCCAGTAACCGAGTTCCTTCATTATGGGTTCGTACTTGGCGGCCATATCTTCAACTGCCCAGTTGCTGTACTCGTCGAGGTTGTCTTTTGTGTAAACAGCCATGGGGACGGGCGTGAAGTATTCCTGGGGCGTGCCGTTCAGGTAGTCGAGGGCTTTTATGGTCATGAGTATGCCGTTCTCAGAGGGAGACCAGCCCACCGTGCCTAAAAGCTTGCCGTCTTCTATCATCTGCTTGCCCACTTCGGAACCGTTTGCGGATACGATTATCATCTCGTCCGACCTGCCGGCTTCCTCAATGGCTGTGGCCGCGCCGTAAGCCATTTCCTCGTTCATGGCGTATACGATGTCTATCTTATCGTGCATTACGAGGTAGTTCCTCATTAAGTCTTCGCCCTTTTTCCTGTCCCAGTCAGCGTACTGCACTTCGGAGAGAAGCTTGTTGTCCGGGTTTTCGGCCATGGTGTCGAGGAAGCCCTGCTTCTGGGCTTCGCCGCCCGGCTGTCCGGGAAGTCCTGCCAACACTACGAAGTCGCCGGTTATGTCGTTCTCGAGGAGGTAGCGGGCCATGAGCGCGCCGATCTCCGGCTGCTCCATGTTGACTTCGCCCTGCGCTTCGCCCGGGCCTTCGGAAATCGTGCAGTCAACGAGGAAGTAGGGGATTCCCGCGTCGTTGGCGAGCTGCGCGCCCTTCTGGCCGGTGTCGGCGTTCGTCGTCATAAGAAGTATGGCGTCCACTCCGGCGGAGATGAGGTCTTCAACGTTCTGCACTTCCTTGACGGTGTTGTTCTCGGAGTTGCGCTCCACATAAGTATTGCCCGAGGCTTCCACTGCCCATTGCACGCCGCCCTTGCCGAAGTTATAGTAAACGTCCGGGCCGGGGATTACAAAGCCGAAAGTCTTACCGGTGACAGCGGAACCGCCATCGCTCGCGGCGGCCGCCCCCATAAGGCAAACGGCTAGGAGAGCGAGTACCATTACCAAGCTAATCAGTCTTCTCGTCTTCATTACATTTCCTCCTGTAATATTAATATTTGGGATAGAGTACTCCCTTATCAACGCAATTTTAGGCAAGGCTTTGCCGCGCGCCCAAAACAGCAGATAATACGGTTTTGAATGTTGTCAGGTAGTCTCGCTCACGGACTTACCCGTCCGCAATATGACGGCGATGAGCAGAACTATGCCGATTATGATCTTGTGGTAGAATATGGGCACCATTAGAAGGTTGAGCGAGTTGGATATTATGCCCAT
>JAVBSU010000062.1:0-4206 GCA_031556555.1 Christensenellaceae bacterium | reverse complement strand
TGTTCTTATTCCGTCCGTGTCCGTCAGGAAAACGAGCTTTTCCGCCTTGAGCGCGCAGGCTATCGCCCCCGCCGCCGTATCAGCGTTTATGTTGTAGCTCTCGCCGTTCTCCCCCACTCCCACCGGCGCTATCACCGGTATGTACTGGTCTGAGGAAAGCGTCTTTAAAAGCGCGGTGTTTATTGAGATTATCCTGCCCACGTTGCCAAGGTCCACCCCGTTCTTGGGCGGGGCTTTCTCCGCGCGGATTATGTTGCCGTCTATGCCGCACAGCCCTATCGCGGAAGCGCCCATGCCGTTAAGCTTGGCCACTATGTCCTTGTTTATCTTGCCCGCCAGAACCATCTGCACTACTTCCATGGTGGCGTCGTCCGTCACCCGAAGGCCGTCCACGAATTCCGGCTGGACATTTAGCGCTTTAAGCGTGCTGTTTATTTCGGGGCCGCCGCCGTGCACAAGTATGGGGTTCATGCCCACGAACTTTAGCAGGGTCACGTCCTGCATTATCTTTTGCGTCAGCTCTTCTTCCAGCATGGCCGCCCCGCCATATTTTATAACTATAGTCTTGCCTGAAAGCTGCTGTATGTACGGCAGCGCCTCCACCAGCATGTTGGCTTTTTCCTGATACTGTTGCATAATGTCCTCCATTTATTGTATGCCTCCGGCGGCCAGAGGAACTTTTGCTAGCCTCCGGCTCCCACTTCGCTATGGACTCGCCGTGCGTAAAACGCTTGCTCGTCTCATGCTTAGTGGACGCTACATTTGCTGAATCCGCCACAGGCGGCGCTCACTACGCGTCCTCAAAAGTTCCTCTGGGCTCTTCAAAACCCGCTATAATTTTAGAAAGCGAACGCTAGTTCGCGCGGGGGCTGGGGATCATGATCCCCAGCGGGTTCTTAGGGCGGAGCCCTAAGGTCTTCCCTTACAAATACCAGGCCACTCCCGGCAATCCCATACCCTCATCGTATCCGTTCATTATGTTGAAATTCTGTACCGCCTGCCCGGCAGCGCCTTTAATGAGGTTGTCGGTGCACGATACGGCCACTATCCTGCCCGTGCGCTCTGAAATATCGAACCCGATTACGCAGTTGTTCGACCCCACTACGTGCTTTAATTCCGGAAGGCTACCCTTGGGCAACACGCGCGTGAATGGCTCGCCGCCATAGGCTTCGCCGTAAGCGCTTTCAATGTCCCCCCGGGCAACATTAGGATTAAGCTCCGCGTACGCTGTTATGAGGATGCCCCGCTTAACGGGCAGTAGGTGCGGCGTGAACAGCAGCGTTATGTCCTTCCCTCCGATCTTCGAGAGCTGCTCCTCTATCTCTGAGGTGTGGCGGTGCGCGACGGCTGAGTACGCCTTAAAATTATCCGCCGTCTCGCTGAACGCGTAGGCGAGCTTTTCCTGCCTGCCCGCGCCCGAAACGCCCGACTTGGCGTCTATTACTATGCCCTTCGCGCTGATCAGGCCATTCTTTAAAAGCGGCGCGAGCGCGAGGATGCTGGTCGTTGTGTAGCAGCCGGGATTGGCTACGAACTCCGCCTTTGCAATATCTTTCCTGGAGAACTCGGGCAGGCCGTATACCGCCGCGCCGTTCTCCTCCCTCGCGGTGTGCGTAAGGCCGTACCATTCTTCGTAGACATCCGCGTCATCGTAACGGAAGTCGCCCGAAAGGTCTATGACCTTAACCCCGTCTTTAAGAAGTTTTGGCGCGACTTTAATCGACTGGCCGTGCGGCAGGCAAAGGAAGGCCAGATCGCACCCGCATGCGCCGTCCATGGGCGAAAGGTCAAAATCATTCTCCCCGGCAAAGTTCGGGTACACCCCGCCCATCCGCTTGCCCGCGAAATTCTTTGATTCCGCCCTGACGATATTCACATTGCCGTGCCCGCTCAGCAGCCTTAAGAGCTCCGCTCCAACATAGCCAGTAGCGCCTATTACTCCAACATCCACAGTCGTCCTCCCCCATCATATCTATAATTCAGTTCAATAATTATACGTCATTGTGCATAATTATGCAAGACCTTTTTCACCTTGCACATACATATAATTAATGATATCATACTGGGGTGTATATTTAAAGATATGGAGAACGTTACAATGGCAAAGGAAAAAGAAGGATTCGTAGCGCACATCACGCCCCAGGACGAGGATTTTTCACGCTGGTATACAGACGTAATAAAAATGGCCGACATGGTTGACTATTCGGACGTCAAGGGCGCGATGGTAATAAAACAATACGGCTATGGCATTTGGGAACTGATGCAGCGCGAGATGGACGACCGCATAAAGGCGACCGGGCACAAGAACGCGTACTTCCCCCTGCTAATACCGCAAAGCCTCCTGGCAAAAGAAGCGGAGCACGTGGAAGGTTTCGCTCCCGAGGTCGCCTGGGTCACCAAGGGCGGCGGGGAAGACCTTGCCGAACCGCTGGCAATCCGCCCCACTTCCGAAACTATAATCTGCTCCATGTATTCAAAGTGGATACAGAGCTACCGCGACCTGCCCGTGCTGTTAAACCAGTGGTGTAATGTGCTAAGATGGGAAAAGAGCACGCGTCCTTTCCTGCGCACTTCGGAATTCCTGTGGCAGGAAGGCCACACCGCCCACGCCACCGAAAAGGAAGCGGAGGATGAAACCCTCAAAATGTTAGGCGTATATGTGGACTTTGCCGAAAACGTCCTTGCCATACCCGTCGTAAGCGGCCAGAAGAGCCAGAAGGAAAAGTTCGCCGGGGCAAAGCATACTTACTCCATGGAAGCGCTGATGCTGGACGGCAAAGCCCTGCAAATGGGCACTTCGCACAACCTCGGCCAGAACTTCGCCAAAGGCTACGACATACAGTTCCTTGATACGGATAACTCGCTCAAGTACGTGTGGCAGACTTCCTGGGGCACGTCCACGCGCATGATAGGCGGCCTCATAATGGTGCACGGCGACGAGCGCGGACTCAAACTTCCACCCAAGGTATCGCCCGTGCAGTGCGTCATAGTGCCCATTGCCGCGCACAAAGGCGGCGTTATGGAGAACGCGCGCGAGCTCTATGAGCGGCTTAAAAACGCGGGCGTACGCGCCGAGCTCGACGACCGCGACCAGAGCCCCGGCTGGAAGTTCAACGAATGGGAGTTAAAAGGCTCGCCCCTCAGGATAGAGGTTGGCCCACGCGACATAGCCGAGGGCGTGTACACAATATTCCGGCGCGACACATGCGAAAAGCGGGCCTACCCCGAGAGCGGCGTGGTTGATACTGTGCTCGGACTTTTAGATACGGTACAGCGCGACATGCTGGAAAAAGCGCGCGATTTCCGCGACGCCCGCACCTTCGACGCCACAAATTGGGATGAATTCTTAAAAGGAATAAACGAAGGAAAAGGCTTTGTGCGCGGCATGTGGTGCGAGGACGCCGCCTGCGAGGCCGAAATCAAGGAGAAGACGGGCGTTACGACGCGTTGCATCCCCTTCGGCCAGGAAGAGCTCTCCGGCGTGTGCGTTCACTGCGGCAAGCCCGCCAAAAAAATGATATACTTCGCGAAGAGTTATTAAAATCAACGAATCAGAAAAAACCGCTGTGTTTAGCGGTTTTTTTTGAGAGCAATTATTCAAAAAGGATGCGCAGAGGAAATGACAGATAAAAAAATAAAAATATACGACATAATGGTAGCGGCGGTGCTATGTGCGATAGGCATTATCATACCGGTCTTTTCTCCGGTAAAGGTCATATTAGAGCCGGCCTCTTTTACATTGGCGAGCCATGTTCCTATCTTTGTAGCTATGTTTATTTCCCCTGTCACAGCTTTGTCCGTGGCGCTTGGCACAACGCTGGGCTTTTTCCTGGGGGGCTTCCCTATTCCTATTGTATTGCGCGCATTGACCCACTGCATATTTGCCGTTGTAGGCGCAATCATATTGAAGAAAAAACCCAATATATTGAAATCCGTGTCCCAAACCGTTGTCTTTTCCCTTTTGATTTCTTTACTGCACGCACTCTGTGAAGTATTGGCCGTTACGCCTCTGTATTTCGGGAGCGGTATGTCGGAAGGGTATTATCAAAGCGGCTATGTATCCGCCGTGATAGGTTTGGTCGGCGTGGGCACTATTGTACACAGCATGATCGATTTTTGGATCGCTTTAACAGTATGGAAGGTAATAGAGAAATCATACAATCGTTCGCAAAGAAAGATCCAGGATTTTTCCCAATTCCACGATCA
>JAVBSU010000029.1:0-5191 GCA_031556555.1 Christensenellaceae bacterium | reverse complement strand
AAGGGCAGCGGCATGATAAACCCCAACATGGCGACGATGCTGGTATTCATCACCACTTACGCGCCGATAGAAAGCGGCCTCTTGCATGAGGCGCTTACAGATGTTTCGGATGCGACGCTCAACCAGATATGCGTGGACGGGGACACCTCCACAAACGACATGGCCGCCATACTGGCCTCCGGGCTGGCGGGCAACGCCATGATAACAGGCAAAGATGCTAACTACGCCGCATTCACGGCGGCGCTGATGGATATATTAACTAGGATGAGCAAGGCCATTGCCGCCGACGGCGAAGGGGCCACAAGGCTCATAGAGTGCCGCGTTCTGGGCGCGCCGGATATCGCCATCGCGCGGCGCGTGGCAAAATCAATCGTGGCGAGCGACCTCGTCAAAGCCGCTGTAAACGGCTCGGACGCCAACTGGGGCCGCGTGCTCTGCGCCATCGGCTACACGGAAGGAAGCTTTGACGTTGCCAACGTCTCGCTAACCGTAAAAAGCACCGGCGGCGAAGTGCTGGTCTGCGAAAAGTCCAGCCACCATCCATTCGATGAGGAACTGGCCACGCGCATCCTGGGTGAACGTGAAGTAACCTTCACCGCCGACCTCCACTGCGGCGCCTACGGCGCTATGGCATGGGGCTGTGATTTAAGCTGCGATTACGTCAGGATAAACGGGGATTACAGGAGCTAGCCTCCGGGTGTCAGCTGACGCTTGCCTTTACATAAGTATATTATCCGTAAGGCGAACGTTATTTCGCCGGGGTCTGGGGAACTTGTTCCCCAGCGGGTTCTTAGGGCGGAGCCCTAAGCTGCCGGAGGCGCAGGGGTATGTATCTATGGTAAAACCAATAATCAGGATCGATCATTTAACCAAGACCTTTTCCGCGAAAAAGAAAGATTTCCACGCATTAAAGGACGTGCAGCTTGACATCTACCCCGGCGAGGTCTTCGGCATAATCGGCAAGAGCGGGGCGGGCAAGAGCACGCTTGTGCGCTGCATAAACTTTCTTGAGCGGCCGAGCGGCGGCACTGTTTTTTTTGAGGACGTCGACCTGTTTTCATTGAGCCCCAAAGAACTAAACAAGGCGCGGCGCAGCATGGGAATGATCTTCCAGCAGTTCAACCTTCTGATGCAGCGCAACGCGCTTAAGAACATTTGCTTTCCCCTCGAAGTATCGGGCGTTAAAAAAGACGAAGCCGTGAAGCGGGCGCGGGAACTTCTGGCGCTTGTGGGGCTTTCGGAAAAAGAAAAGTCGTACCCTTCCGAGCTTTCGGGCGGACAGAAGCAGCGCGTAGCGATCGCCCGGGCGCTTGCTACAAACCCAAAGGTGCTTCTGTGCGACGAAGCCACGAGCGCGCTCGACCCGGAGACCACAAAGTCCATCCTCGGCCTTCTGAAAGACATAAACAAAAACCTTGGCATAACCATCGTAGTCATAACTCACGAGATGGCCGTTGTAGAGGAGATCTGCCACAGGATTGGCATAATAGACGAAGGCTCCATAGCCGAAGTCGGGCTCGTTACGGACATTTTCACCAAACCGCAATCGGAGGCCGGCAGGCGGCTTGTTTACCCCAGCCGTAAGAGCATAGACAGTTTCAAAAGCAAGCGCTACTGCCGCATAGTCTTCGACGGGCGTTCGTCCTTCGAGCCTGTCATAGCCAACATGGTGCTGGACTTTGGCCAGCCTGTGAACATAATGTACGCGGACACCAAGGACATAGACGGCAACGCGTTGGGGCAGATAGTCATCCAGCTTCCCGAAGACGAAGAGGTCGCAAATAAGATGATGGCCTACCTTTGGGCCAAGGACATAAGCGCGAAGGAGGTAGAAGATTTTGTCTGAAACCGCGGAAATGCTATTAATAGGATTGGGCGAAACGCTTTACATGACGCTCATATCAACGCTGTTCGCCTATCTCATCGGCCTGCCGGTGGGCATACTCCTTGTCGTGACGTCCAAGGACGGGATAAAGCCAGCGCCCGCCTTAAACCAGGTTGTGGGCGTTATAGTCAACATACTGCGCTCCGTGCCCTTTTTGATACTGCTAATCGCGCTTATCCCCTTTACTCGGCTTGTTGTAGGCACCACGCTTGGGTCCACGGCGACTATCGTGCCGCTCGTTGTGGCGGCCGCGCCGTTCGTGGCGAGGATGGTAGAGTCGTCCCTTCGCGAAGTGGACTCGGGCGTGATAGAAGCCGCGCAGTCCATGGGCGCTTCCAACCTCAACATAGTTTGGAAGGTGCTTCTCCCGGAAGCGCTGCCCTCGCTTGTCGTGGGCGCGGCCATAGCCGTTACGACGATACTGAGCTACTCGGCCATGGCGGGCATAGTGGGCGGCGGCGGCCTCGGCGATATCGCCATCCGCTTCGGCTACTACCGCTACGAGTACGATATAATGATGCTGACCGTTATAATCCTCGTCCTCGTCGTACAGGCGCTCCAGGAAGTGGGCATGCGCACCGCGCGCGGCGTGGATAAGAGGATAAACTGAATAAAGGTCGCCTCCGGCGTCCAAAGGAACTTTTGCGGGAAGCACTGCTCAAAAGTTCCTCTGGACTCTTCAAAACCCGCTTTATTTTTGGAAAGCGAACGAAGTTCGCGCGGGTCAAGGGGCGACCGCCCCTTGCGGGTCTGGGCAGAGCCCAGTTAATACAATATAATATATTATATTTTAAATAAATAAGGAGGAATCAAAATGAAAAAAGTACTGATTTTAGCTTTGGCGCTCGTGCTTCTGGCGTCTGTATTCTCCGGCTTTGCGGCCGCTTCGGACGACCTTACTCCCATAGTGGTTGGCGCGTCGCCCACGCCGCACGCCGAGATACTGGCCCAGATCGCGGAGCCCCTCAAAGAAGCGGGCTACGAGCTTGAGGTCATTGAGTTCACGGACTACATCCAGCCAAACCTGGCGCTCGATTCGGGGGAGTTGGACGCAAACTACTTCCAGCACCAGCCCTACCTCGACGACTTCAACGAGAAGAACGGCACAAAGCTGAGCGGCGTCGCGGCCATACACTACGAGCCCTTCGGCATTTACCCCGGCAAGACGGCCACTCTTGAAGACCTGGCCGACAAAGCCAAAGTCGCCGTGCCCAACGACCCGACTAACGAAGCGCGCGCGCTCCTGCTTTTAGAAGCGCAGGGCCTCATTAAACTCAATGAGGAAGCCGGCCTTGAAGCAACGATAAGGGATATTGAAGAAAACCCCAAAGACCTCGACATAATCGAGATCGAAGCGGCCCAGCTCGCTCGTTCCCTTCCCGATGTGGATATAGCTGTAATAAACGGCAACTACGCCATACAGGCGGGCCTAAACGCGTCAACGGACGCAATCGCGGTCGAAGCCAAGGATTCGCTGGCTGCCGAAACGTTCGCCAACGTAATAGCCGTGCGTGAAGCGGACGAGCAGAGCGACAAGACAAAAGCGCTCATCGCCGCGCTTGAGACGGACGAAGTTAAAAAGTTCATCGACGATACTTACCAGGGCGCTGTTATAGCGAGTTTCTAAGATCAAATATTGACTTTATCTTATTGGCGAGCAGCCCGGCCAGCACTTCGTGGCTTTCCTTCGTAAGGTGTATGCCGTCATACTCGCTGACCTCTATCTTGTCCGTGGGATCAAGGAATTCGATTTTCTTAAGTTCGGCCAGTTCTTTGTAGTAGGAAACTACCTCGGGCGTCTTTTCAAAACCGCCCGCGTAGAGCTGGCTGAACTTTTTATTTCCCACGTCCCTTATCGGCGCGGGGGGCAGCAGCAGTATTTCGGGCGGCTGAAAGCACACGCCCGCCTGCGTGTTCTGTATTGTTTCCACCATGAGCTTCATGGACGCGAAAATGTCGTACGGCGTCACGTCAAAGCGCTTTTTAAGGTCGTTTACCCCGAGAGCCATTATTACGAGGTCTATGGGCATGTGGCTTATAAGGCTGGGGATTAGCGTCGCCATTCCGTTCCTGAACGGTTCTATCGGGTCGTCCCAGACGGTCGTCCTCCCGTTCATGCCTTCCTCTATAACGTAGTACTCCCCGCCCAACAGCGCCTGCAGCCTGCCCGTCCAGCGCACGCTCCTCGGGTACCTGCCCGTGGCGTCTCCCGGGTGCCCGAACGTGTTTGAATCCCCGTAGCAAAGTATTGTTCTCGTTCTCATACGCGTTTTTCTCCTATGCTATTATAGTATTCCACGGCTTTAGCCGCGGCTTCGTCCATGAGCTCGTTAAGCTGCGCTTTCACGCCGGCTACGAGTATGCCGCACCGGGCCATGGGAACTGCTATCTTTACGGCGGCGGATGCGCATATCGCCTCCGTCATTTTCGGCGTGACCTCGCCCATCATGGAGTAGGGAAAGAACACGCCTATAACGCCTATTATGACGCGCGCCCGCGCCGCGTTCCAAACTACCGCCCCTTCGCCCGTCGCGCCCGCCGAAGCGCCCGCCTGAACCATTGCCTGGGTGGCTATGGAGTTTGTGCCGATCGCCCTGATATCGGCCTTGGGCAGCGCCGCTCTTATCTTCTGCACGAGCACTTTACCGATTCCGCCGCCCTGGCCGTCCACCACCATTAACATTATCCGGCCGCCTCTCAATACGAATCGTAGTGCACTTTTTCCTCTTTGAACGAGTTGTGCGGATGCGGGTGCGAAGCGGGATGCCCCAGCGATATCACCGAAAAAGGCACTATGCCTTCCGGTATGCCCAGCACAGCCGCCACGCTGTCCATGCGTTCGTTGACGCCGCACAGCCCCAGCCACACTCCGCCGAGGCCGAGGCCTTCCGCCGCGACGAGGATATTTTCCGTGCTGGCCGCGCAGTCCTGGATGAAAAAATCTTTGTTGGTAGCGCGGTAGCCACTAAGGTTCGCCACTACGGCTATTGCCAGCGGGGCTTTCTTAAGCATGTACCAGTGCTGCGAGATTTCGGAAAGCGCGTTCAGCTTCTCCCTGTCCCGCACCACTATAAATTCGTATGGCTGGGAGTTCTGCGCGCTGGGAGCGTACATCCCCGCCGCGAGCAGGGTTTTTAAATCTTCGTCAGATATTGCTTCGCCGGTGTATTCCCTCACCGACCGCCTATTTAAAACACAGGAACAAGACATTTGTTTTCTCCTTGCCTAATCATTGATTGATAAAAATATTATATCAGAGTTCCACGTGTTTGCAAATTCCCGCACCCTGTTTTATAATTGTAAATG
>JAVBSU010000084.1:0-9495 GCA_031556555.1 Christensenellaceae bacterium | reverse complement strand
ACAAAGCTGGTCTCCGACAAGCTGTTCGTATCCGCGAATTCGTATTCGGGCGGGGACGGCACGGTTTTCTCCATCGTGCGCTACGGCAACGTCGCGGGCTCAAGGGGCAGCGTTATCCCCTTCTTCAGGCAGCTAATAGAGGGCGGCGCGGATTCACTTCCCATAACGGACACGCGCATGACCCGCTTCTGGATAGACCTTAAAGGCGGCGTGGAGCTCGTTCTAAAAGCGCTTAACGAATCCAAAGGCGGCGAAACCTACATATCAAAGATCCCCTCCTTCAAAATAACAGACCTGGCCGAGGCCATGAAGCCGGGCTGCGCAATAGACGAAGTCGGCGTACGCGAAGGCGAGAAGCTCCACGAAGTGATGGTCGCGTTAGAGGATTCGCCCACTACCTACGAGTTTGACAAACACTACATCATCTTTCCACACATGGAGTGGTGGGTTCGCGAACGCCACTTTACCGATGGCGGCGTCAAGGTTGAAGACGGCTTTGAGTACAGTTCGGGCACCAACGGCGACTGGCTGTCCGTCGAACGCCTGAGGGAGCTTATTTTAAATGGATGAACTCGCGATAAACGGCGGCTCTCCCATAAGGGACGCTTACCTGCCGTACGCTAAACAATACATAGACGACGGCGATGCCGCGGCCGTTTCCGCCGTGCTGCGCTCGGATTTTCTCACCTGCGGGCCAAAAGTCGCGGAGGCGGAGAGCGAACTCGCCAAAATCGCCGGAACCAAATACTGCGTCCTCGTGTCCAACGGGACGGCCGCGCTGCACTGCGCCTGCTCCGCCGCGGGCATAAAGGAGGGCGACGAGGTCATAACCACGCCCATAACCTTCGCGGCTTCGGCAAACGCCGTGCTGTACTGCGGCGGCACGCCTGTTTTCGCGGATATAGATCCTGTTACATTCATGATATCTCCAGAATCCATAGAAAAAAGCATCACCGGCCGCACAAAGGCGGTAATAGCGGTCGACTACACCGGCCAGCCCTGCGATTACGGCGCTATAAGGAAGCTGTGCGCGAAGCACAACCTGCTGCTCATAGAAGACGCTGCCCACTCTTTAGGTACCGCCTACAAGGGCGAAGCCGTGGGTAGCATAGCCGATATGACGACGTTCAGCTTCCACCCTGTAAAGATGGTCACCAGCGGCGAGGGCGGGGCAATTTCAACAAACTCACGAGAGTTTTATGAGCGCTTAAGCCTTATAAGCAAGCACGGCATAACGCGCAACCCCGAAATCCTGACACGCGGCGAAGGCTGGTATTACGAAGAGATCGAACTCGGTTACAACTACCGCATGACCGACATCCAGTGCGCGCTGTTGATGAGCCAGCTAAATAAGCTGGGCCGTTTTGTGGCGCACAGGGACGAGCTCACAAAGCTTTACAGAAACCTGCTCGGCGATATCCCCGAAGTGACGCTCCAGCGGGAGTACGAGGGCAGCTCCACCGCCCGCCATCTCTTCGTCATAAGGCTCAACACAGAACTTTTAAAAGCGGGCAGGAAAGAAGTTTTTGACGCGCTACGGGCGGAGAATATAGGCGTGAACGTTCACTACATACCCGTGTACGCCTTTCCCTTCTACCGGAAGATGGGCTACCGCACGGGCATCTGCCCCAATGCCGAAGCGCTCTACAGCGAGCTCATAACGCTCCCCCTCTACTATTCCATGACGGACGGCGATGTTGTGGATGTGGTGAACGCGGTCAAGAAGGTTGTAGCATATTATAAGAAGTGACCAAAGGGCTCTGCCTTTGGAAACCCGCTGGGGAACAAGATTCCCCCGACCCCACGCGAACTAACGTTCGCTTTCCAAAACATAACGCGTTTTGGAGATTCTTAAGAACCTTTTTGGCAAGCTTCTCCGCAAAAGGTTCTTAAGCCGCCGGAGGCGACAATAATCATGGAACTGTGTCTTGGAACAGTACAATTTGGAATGCAGTACGGCGTCGCGTCAAAGGGCCGCCCCAACGTGGCCCAGGCGGTCGAAATGCTTGAGCGCGCGGCGGACGACGGCATAAGGACTATAGACACCGCAAACGCCTACGGCGAGGCCGAAAGGATAGTGGGCGAGTTTTTAACGCAGTCCGGCCGGGAGGATATCAACGTAATAACAAAAATCCGGCCGGGCCTGCTTTTCAACATAGAACCGGAAAACTACTACGGCATAATAAAGCAAAACCTCATGGACAGCCTTGATACGCTTAAGCTCAAAAGCATCTACGGTTGCCTCTTCCACAACGCCGAGTACGCGGACAACGCGGCGGCGCTACGCGCGCTGGCAATGCTGAAGGAAGAAGGGCTCGTTGCGAAGACGGGCATTTCGGTCTACCTTCCGAGGGAATTTCGAAGCGCCATGGAATCGCCCTACGTGGACATAATCCAGGCGCCCTACAATATCCTCGACCGCCGCATGGGCGGGCTTATAAAAAAGGCGAAGCAGGAGATCCATGTAAGGAGCGTGTTTTTGCAGGGATTGCTTTTAATGGACGCGGAGGACATCCCGCAGAAGCTCATTGACGCGCAGCCATACATACAGAAAATAGATTACTTTTGCGAGCGCAACGGCGTGACGCGCATGGAAGTGCTGCTTGGCTTTGTGAAGCTATTAGATAAAATAGACAAAATAGTTTTCGGCGTGGACAACATGGAGCAGCTGGACAATATCCTTGAGGCTTTCTACAGCCGCGTAAGTGAGGCCGAGCTCAAAGACCTCGCGGATGAAATTTCCGTAATCGACGAAAGGCTGGTTACGCCCAGCCTGTGGCATGGGGAGTATAAATGAAGTATCTTGCGGTAATCCAGGCGCGGGCGGGGTCAACCCGGCTGCCCGGCAAAATATATATGGACCTCGGCGGCAAAAGCGTTTTAGAACGCGTCGCGGCACGCGTAACCATGAGCGAACGCCTCGACGAGGCGGTAGTCGCGACGTCATTCTCGCCGCCGGACTTAAAGACGGTCGCGCTGGCCTCTTCCCTGGGCTTAAGAGTGTTCGCGGGGAGCGAAAACGATGTCTTAGACCGCTACTACCAGTGCGCAAAGCTAGTGGCCCCGGAGTACGTAGTGCGCGTTACGGGCGACTGCCCGCTGTTCGACGCGCGCCTTCTGGACGCTGCCATAGACGAAATGGACGGGAAAAGCGATTACATGGCGGCCATAAGCGAAACGCTAGCCGACGGGCTCGACCTGGAGATAATGAAGTTTTCCGCGCTCCGGGACGCGTGGGAGAACGCTCGGCTAAAGTCCGAGCGCGAACACGTCACGCTGTACATAAAGAACCACCCGGAAAAGTTCACGCTGCAAGACTTCATCTGCCCGCTCGGCAATCTCAATAGCGAGCGCTGGTCGCTGGACGACGATAAGGATTATAAGCTGATAAGCGCGGTTTACGGTCACTTTAAGGATAGCGTGTTCCACGCTGGCGACGTCGTCGCCTTCCTTGACGGGCATCCGGAATTGAGGCAAATAAATTACACTACCGAGCGCAACGAGGGATTGGTTAAATCGCTCGCCGAGGACGGAGTTTTTAAGGATACTAATTAAGCCTCCGGCCGCCAAAGGAACTTTTGCTAGCGCTCAAAAGTTCCTCTGGACTCTTCAAAACCCGCTTTACAAAAAAGCAAAACGCGTTTTTGGAGATTCTTAAGAACCTTACCACGCCTCACCCTGTTAGCAAAAAGGTTCTTAAGCCGCCGGAGGCAATAAATACTGGAGGACGAAATGGGAAAAGGACAAGAATTATATAAATACGCAAAGACGATGATACCCGGAGGAACACAGCTTCTATCCAAGCGCCCCGAGCAGTTTTTGCCCGACCAGTGGCCCGCGTACTACAGCAGCGCCAAAGGCTGCGCTGTCGTGGACCTGGACGGCAACGAATACGTTGACGCGAGCTACATGGGCATTGGCGCGTGCATACTTGGCTATGCGTTCGACAAAGTGGATTCGGCGGTGAAAACAGCCATAGACAAAGGTTCGCTGTGCACGCTTAACGCGCCCGAGGAAGTATTCCTGGCGGAAAAGCTCCTCTCGCTGCACCGCTGGGCGGACATGATCCGCTACGCGAAGACAGGCGGCGAGGCCGTGGCTATAGCGGTCAGGATAGCGCGCGCCGCCACAAGAAAGGACAAAGTTCTCTTCTGCGGCTACCACGGCTGGCACGACTGGTACCTCTCCGCAAACATCGCCAAGGAAGATTCATTGAGCGGCCACCTTCTCGCAGGGCTGGATCCCGCCGGCGTCCCCAGGGGGCTCATAGGCACCTCGCTGCCCTTCCACTACAACGACATAAACGCGTTTAAAAAACTTTGCGAAGAGCACAGCGGCGAGATAGCGGCTGTCGTCATGGAACCCATCCGCGACAAAGCGCCGGACGCGGGATTTATGGAGGAAATACGCGGCTACACGGAAAAGAACGGCGTAGCGCTCGTGTTTGACGAAGTAACGGCCGGCTTCCGCCTTACCTGCGGAGGCAGCCACCTGACGCTCCCCGTCTGCCCGGACATCGCCGTTTTCGGCAAGGCGCTGGGTAACGGCTACCCCATAGCCGCGGTGCTGGGCAGGGAGAAGTTCATGTCCGCCGCGCAGGATACTTTTATCTCCAGCCTGTTCTGGACTGAGCGCACGGGGTTCGCCGCCGCGCTCGCCACGATAGACTACCACATGAAGCACAACGTCGACGCCCGCCTCGTGGAGATCGGCGAAGACGTAAAGTCCGGCTGGTCACGCCTGGGCAAAAAACACGGCCTTCCCGTTGATACGGGCGGGATCTCCCCGCTCGCACACTTCTCTTTTTCTGGCTGGGACAACCAGCTGGAACTAAAAACTCTTTTCATACAGGAGATGCTAAAGCGCGGCTACCTCGCCTCAACGGCGTTCTATACGAGCTGGGCGCACACACCCGGCGTGATAGACAAATACCTCGCTGCGGTAGACGAGGTATTCGGTATTATCGCAAAAACTGATGACGTTGCGGCCGCGTTGGAAGGCCCTGTCTGCCACAGCGGGTTTGCGAGGCTGACGTAGGGAGGGTACAGCTTACCTCCGGCGGCTTAGGGCTCCGCCCTAAGAACCCGCTGGGGAACAAGTTCCCCAGACCCCGCGCGAACTGCCGTTCGCTTTCCGATTTTACATACTCGTCTATGGAGGTTATTCAGCCTCTGGAGACGCCTGTATATCTTCTTCCACTTCCTCCGCTTCTTCACTCTCAAGGATGAGCTCAACGCAAACGACTTTTGTGTCCTCGTCCACGCGCATGAGGCGCACTCCCTGCGTGGAGCGGCCGATCAATGATATTTCATCGACGCTCATCCTTATCACGACTCCGGCGTCGTTTATGAGCATTATCTCCTCATCGCCGTCCACGACCTTAAGGCCTATGAGCTTGCCCGTCTTATCCGTGACGTTCATTATCTTGATGCCCACGCCGCCCCTCGTTTGCAGGCGGTATTCTTCTATTTCCGTGCGCTTGCCGTAGCCGTTTTCCGTGATGGCTAGCACCTGCCTGCCCTTTGCGGCGATTGCCGCGCCCACGACGAAATCTCCATCCCGGAGCCTGATGGCCCGGACGCCCGTCGCCACACGGCCCATGGCCCTTACGTCCTGCTCGCGGAAAATTATGGACATGCCTTCGCTCGTACCCACCATTATAGCGTCCTCGCCGCTCGTTTCCATAACGGCTATGAGCTCGTCGTCCTCCCGAAGGTTAACAGCCCTGAGGCCGTTCTGGCGTATGTTCTGGTATTCGGAAAAATGCGTCTTCTTTATTATGCCGCCCTTTGTAACTATCAGGAGGTTCATGTCGTCCTCCAGGCCGGTCACGGGGAAGATCGCCGAAACCTTCTCCCCCGGGTCGAGGTTTAGAAGGTTCACGATGGGCGTGCCCTTTGCCGTCCTTCCGGCTTCGGGTATCTGGTAGCACTTTTTCATGTACACCTTGCCCATGTTGGTGAAGTACAACAGCTGGTTGTGCGTGGACGTGACAAACACCTGCTCGGCAAAGTCCTCCTCGCGCGTGCTCATGGCTTTAAGGCCGACGCCTCCGCGCCTCTGCGCCTTGTAAGTCTCCAGGCCGATGCGCTTCACGTAGCCGAAGTGCGTCAGGGTGACGACCATGTCTTCCCTCGCTATGAGCTCGTCCATGTCGATCTCGTCTTCATCAAACCCTATCTCAGTCCTTCTCGGGTTGGCGAAGCGCCTGCTTATCTCGATCATGTCCTCTTTTATTATGTCCATGACCATGGAGGGCGTGACGAGGATGAGCCTTAAATGTTCGATCCTCTCCATAAGCTCTTTGTGCTCGGCTTCTATTTTATCCCGCTCAAGGCCGGTCAGGCGCTGGAGCCGCATGTCCAGTATAGCCTGCGACTGGATCTCCGTGAGCGCGAAACGTTCCATCAATGCCGCGCGCGCCGTGGGGCCGTCCTTGCTGCTCCTTATGAGCTTTACGACTTCGTCTATATTGTCCAGCGCTATTAAGAGGCCCTCCAAGATGTGGGCGCGTTTAAGCGCTTTTTCCAGCTCGAACTTCGTGCGCCGGACTATAACGTCCCTCTGGTGGTCCAGATAGTGCTCCAGAACCTGCTTGAGGTTCAGCACCTTAGGCTCGCCATCCACCAGCGCCAGCATGATCACGCCGAAAGTGTCCATGAGCTGGGTGTGCTTGTAGAGTTGGTTCAATATTACGTTGGCGTTGGCGCCGCGCTTTAGTTCTATGACTACCCGGAGTCCCGCCTTGTCCGACTCGTCGCGGAGGTCCGATATGCCTTCCACTCGCTTCTCATGCACCAGCTCCGCGATTTTTTCCACCAGGTTGGCTTTGTTCACCTGATAAGGTATTTCGTTTATTATTATGCGGTCGCGGTCAGCTCCCATAGGCTCTATGATGGATTTGGCCTTAACCCTTATCTTGCCCCTGCCCGTTTTGTAGGCGGAGCGTATGCCCGAAACGCCGGTTATCATAGCCCCCGTGGGAAAGTCCGGGCCGGGTATTATCTCTATCAGTTCGTCTATGGATATCTCGGGGTTATCTATAAGCGCCACGGCCCCGTCTATAACTTCGTTTAAGTTGTGCGGCGGGATGTTCGTAGCCATGCCCACCGCTATACCGCCCGAACCGTTCACGAGAAGGTTGGGGAAGCGCGCGGGCAGTACTGTGGGCTGCTCTGCGGATTCGTCGAAGTTTGGCACAAAGTCCACAGTGTCCTTTTCGATGTCCCGGAGCATCTCCATAGATATCTTGGCCATCCGCGCCTCTGTGTAACGCATCGCGGCGGGCGAGTCGCCGTCCACCGATCCGAAGTTGCCGTGCCCGTCGATGAGCATGTGCCGCATGGAGAAATCCTGCGCCATCCTAACCATACTGTCGTATATGGCTCCATCACCGTGCGGATGGTATTTTCCCAAAACGTCGCCCACTATGCGCGCGCTCTTCCTGTACGGCTTGTCAGAGGTAAGCCCCAGCTCTTCCATGGAGAAGAGTATGCGCCTGTGCACAGGCTTTAGTCCGTCGCGCACATCCGGCAACGCGCGGTTTATGATAACCGCCATCGCGTAGGATATGAACGATTTTTGCATCTCGTAGTTTATATCTACAGGTATTATGTTGTGGTCTTGATTATGATCTTGCGTTTCCAAAATGACTCCCCCGTTTAATGGCTTGCTTTTTTGTTTATTTATTGTTATAATTGCAGCAGATGAGGCGGCTGTTGTGCTAGGCGGCTGCTCTTACACTAGAATTTATAATTCAGGAAGAGGCCGCTTAACCGTTAGCGGCTTATTTCTTTTTCAGGATAAGCACGGTCACAATAACAAGGTACATAACAACTATTACCATAGCCATCGCGCCAGCTCCTCTCCGCAAGAACCGCCGCGCCGCCCATCCGCTACAAGCTTAAATCAAACATCCAGATCCGCCACCAGCTTGGCGTTCTCCTCGATAAACTCGCGCCGGGGCTCCACGTTGTCGCCCATGAGCACGCTGAACGTCTCTTCTATCTCAAACTCGTCTTCCATCTTGACTTTTAGGAGCGTGCGTGTTTCGGGATCCATCGTCGTGTCCCACAGCTGGTCGGCGTTCATTTCGCCAAGGCCTTTGTAGCGCTGCACGTCGGCATCGCCGATCTCCTTCATGTACGCTTCAAGCGCTTCGGGGTCGTAGAGGTACTTGTCCTCCTTGCCCTTTTTGCTGACCTTGTAGAGCGGCGGCTGTGCGATGTATACATAGCCCTTTTCGATGAGCGGGCGCATGTACCGGTAGAAGAACGTTAACATGAGCGTCCTTATGTGGCTGCCGTCCACGTCCGCGTCCGTCATGCAGATAATCTTGTGGTACCTTAGCTTCTCCTCGTCGAAGTCTTCGCCCATGCCCGCGCCGAAAGCCGTTATCATGGCCTTTATCTCGTTGTTTGCCAGCGCGCGGTCGCTCCTGGCCTTCTCGACGTTTAGTATCTTGCCCCTCAGCGGAAGTATGGCCTGAAAGCGCCTGTCCCTGCCCTGCTTGGCGGAGCCGCCCGCACTGTCGCCCTCCACTATGAATATCTCACACTTGCTTGCGTCCCTCTCGCTGCAATCGGCCAGTTTGCCGGGCAGCGCCGCAGACTCGAGCGCGGTCTTGCGGCGCGTTAAATCTCTAGCCTTCCGGGCGGCTTCCCTCGCGCGCCGGGCGGTGAGGCATTTATTTATTATCGTCTTCGCGATGGACGGATTTTCCTCAAGGTACGCCGTTAAGCCCTCCACTACGGTAGAGTCCACCAGCGAGCGCATAAAGCTGTTGCCGAGCTTGGTCTTGGTCTGGCCCTCAAACTGCGGATCCACGAGCTTTACGCTTATTATGGCGGTGAGGCCTTCCCTTATATCTTCTCCCGCGAGAGCGGGCTCGTTGTCCTTTATCTGCTTGTACTTCTTGGCGTAGTCGTTCACAACGCGCGTCAGGGCGTTCTTAAACCCATTCAGGTGAGAACCGCCCTCGTGCGTGGAAATATTGTTCGCGTAGGAGAAAATATTCTCGCTGTAGCCTTCGTTGTACTGCATGGCTATTTCCACGACAGACGTGTCCTTTTTCATATCAAAGTACACAGGCTTGTCAAACAGCGGGTTCTTGCTCTTGTTGAGGTACTCCACAAAGGAAACTATGCCGCCCTCGTAGTAGAACTCGTGCCTTTTGGGCGGGTCTTCCCTAAGGTCTTCCAGCGTTATGCGTATGCCCCTGTTCAAAAAGGCCATTTCCCTTAAACGGTTCTTGAGTGTGTCGTAAACAAAGCCCACGTCTTCGAATATGTCCTTGTCCGGCCAGAACTCTATGGTAGTGCCCGTATCGCCGCCGCACTCGCCCACGGCCATGAGCTTTGTCGTGGCCTCTCCGCGAGCAAACTCCTGCCTGTGGGTCTCGCCGTCACGCTTTATGGTTGCCACCAGCCGTTCCGCCAGCGCGTTGACCACAGAAACGCCCACGCCGTGCAGCCCGCCCGAGACTTTGTAGCCCTC
>JAVBSU010000160.1:0-3414 GCA_031556555.1 Christensenellaceae bacterium | reverse complement strand
AAGGGACGACGGCATGCTTCCCGTGGCAGCGGTGCTGGATGCGAACCTGGCGGTGGACGTGCCAAAGGAAGCCACGGCGAACGCGGGCGCGGACGCAATCTGCCATCTTGTCGAATGCTACGTTACAAAGCACAGCAACCTGCTTTCAGACGCCATATCGCTGGGCTTTATGAAGACGGCGGTGGGTGCCCTTATGGCTTCGTACGCCGACGGAAACGACGCTGACGCGCGTGAGGACATGCTGGTGTCCGCCTGCGCGGCTGGGCTGGCCATGAGCAATTCGGGTTTGGGGGCCGCCCATGGCATAGCCGCCGGGATGGGCGCGATGACGCCGCTGCCCCACGGCTTCATATGCGGCTTGGTGCTGCCGGCTGTGATGCGCTTCAACATAGAAAAAGGCGTACTGAAGTACGGCGCGATCGCGCGCTCCATAACGGGAGGGCGCTACGCGGACGATTACGAAGCGTCAATGGATGCGGTGAGAATAGTAGAGGAACTCAACGAAACAGTGGGCCTGCCGAGCGGCCTTTCCGGATCGGGAGTGACAAAAGAAGACGTACCAAAAATCGCGAAAGCGTCGATGGGTTCGTCCATGTCCAAAAACCCGGTGGATGTAACGCAGGATGAGTGCGAGGGCATACTGTATACGTTGTTTTAGAGAACTACGTTCCCACGCTGTGCTCGGTGCGGGCGGCGATCTCCTGCCTTGTCTTCGCGCCGGTTTCGGTGTAGAAGGCGGAGTGGCCGCCGATCCACAAGCAGAGCTCGCGGTGCGGCGCGGGGTCGTCCTGCGCGCGTATCAACATATCCGAATCAACGGCGTTTACCTGCACCTGCATGCCGCCGTTTTGGAGATAGGCCTTCAGCAGCACTGCCAGAGGGTTTATCCCCATATCGCCCCTCAGCGAGGAGGGGCGTATTTTTATGTTGAGCGTTCCGCCGGTGATTTTTTCAAAGGGTATATGGGATACGGATTCCAAAAGCGCCCTGAGCCCGCTCCTGTCAGCGCCGAACGCGGGCGAGAGGTTTTCGCTTATGGCCTCTTTGCTGCGCCTGCCGTCCGGGGTCGCGCCCACGAACGAGCCCATGGCGGCAAAATCCTGGCCGGACGCCAGCGCCGGGAAGAACTGGTAGAGGTACTTTGCGCCGTTGTGCGCCCTGACAGTGTCCGAAAAGAGCCCGGCCACGATCTTCGCGTACTCGTCCACTTCTATGGCGCCGTTGCCGAACTTTGGGTAATTCTTCCTTAACGCCTTCCGGAGCGCTTCCTTGCCGCCAAAATTGTCCGACAGTAGGGAGGCGAACTGCCCGAGGCTTATGGCCTTATCCTTGTACACCAGGCGGTCGATGGCGTAGAGGGCGTCGGCCACGTTAGCCAGGCCCGCTCCCTGCACCACTACCTTGTGATACTTGACGCCGCCAAGCGTCCAGCTCACAGCGTCACCGGCCGTGCCGCGCAAAAAACAGTCTTCAATGCGCATGCGGCCGCGCGAGGCCTGTTTTTCCAGCTCGAAGTCAAGCTCAAAGCCCCTGCGGTACTCGCCGAGGAGGTAGCTGAGCTGTTCTTTGTAAGCATGTATGACCGCGTTTATATCCGCCATACCGCCGGGATCGCCTGTGTCCACCCCGTAGTAAGCGCCTGTCATTGTCCCCATAGCCCTGTCTCCGGGCGGGAACTCGCAGTCTTTCGCCTCCGACCGCGACCTCGGCCACAAGGGGTAGTCGCCCCGGTTAAGCGCGAGCTCGAGGGGGCGCAGCAGGTTTATCCACACCTGCCTTAGTCCGCCGTCGAACGGGCCAAGGCTGGGATTGTTGCCGCCGCAAAATCCGTAGTCGTAAACCTCGGGGTCTTTGACGTCCAGCGCTTTCAGAGCGGGGATCATAGTCTCATCGTTAACGAGGGCCACAGAGGCGTTGGCCGCCATAGCCTCGACGGCTTTGGTGAAAAAGGCGTTGTCCATGCCCTTGTACCAGCGCACGCAGATAATGGGGTTTTTCAGTTTGAGGCCGGCGGCCGCGTTAAGCATGAGATAGGAAAGCTCGTTCACCCCCGAGCTGCCGTCCGCGTTCCTTCCCCCGAGAGTTATGGTGTTCGGTTCGAGCCCGTCCGCCTCAAGCGAGCAGGCGGAGGCTTCGGTGTCGTATGAATACGGGTCAGAGGGGTTTGATATCTCGTTGTTTTTGAAGTAGAATTCTTCAACAATCGTGAGCGCCGCGTCCGCAGTGAGCCTGCCCCGGGCTATGTCCCTTCCGTAGAGCTCCAGAAGGTACTTATCCATGCGGGAAAAGCTGAGCGCGCCGCAGCCGCAGATTTTCTGGCAGATAAGCGTTACGATCCATATAAGCGACAGCGCCTCGGCAAAGGTGCCCGGAGCGTCGTGCGCTATGTTGTCAAGCCGGGAGGCAAGCTCTTCGTTGCGCTTGCGCCTCGCTTCGGCGGCGTACCTCTTGATGTAGTCCGAGACCGCGCCGTAACAGATAATGAGCCCCTGCAGGAAATTCTTTTTGTCTTCGTCCCGCTGCCCTTCAAGGCTTTTGGCCGCGCGATCCCTGAAAGCCCGAAGGCCGCCCTTAACGAGGCCCTCCCAGTCCAGTGTTACGTGGCCGAGGGACAAAAACCACGGCGGACGGTTCTTTAGCGAATGTTCGTTATAGTAAAATGGAGATGCTTTAATTATCTCATCAAAGGGCGCGTCCCACCACTTTTTATACTGGTTGCTTATGTTTTTATACTCAAGCTCCGACGGTACGGTTTCGACAACGCCGCCAGCCAGGATATCGCCGCCGTCAAGCTTCAGGCTGATGTTCGCAAGTATGTGCTTTAACGTGTTCGCGTATTTTATAGCCGGAGGGTCGCCGCTGAAAATTAGTTCGCTTTCGAGGAGAAACTTTATCCTCTCCATAAAGGTTTCCCTGTGATCTTTTTTGAACCATGCGCTTATCTTTGATTTAAGCCGGGTCGAAGGCATAAGCATCAGCTCTCTTTCGTGAATATAGATCAATCATAATAAATACTATACCAAATTTAACCATAGAAAACCATCACAAATATACATATTGAATTATCCAAAGCTGTGTGTTATCATCGTACACGAACCGAAAAGTTAATAGTAAGGCATGGTGCGCGTAAGGAGGATGGCCTCCTGAGCGATAATAGGGAAAGTGCGAGCCACTGCAGCCCCCGCTACCGTGACACGGAGTCCCCGGGCATACAGCCACTGGCGCAAGCTGGGAAGGCGTCCGCGGGATGATGAAGTGCAGCCGGTAAACCTGCCCCGCCTTTTTATGATTAGTTTTCTTCGGAGGGAAGAAGGATAAAATGCCTTGTTACTGAGAAGTTGCAGGGTTTTTTTATTAAAAACATGTTGAAAGGAAGATGTATCAAATGAAACGAACGATAATTGTGCTGCTATG
>JAVBSU010000118.1:0-3084 GCA_031556555.1 Christensenellaceae bacterium | reverse complement strand
CCCTAAAAAGGGGATAGTGGTGGACTGGAACTCCATGAATGAAAACACCCGGATGCTCCAGCAGAAACTTGGCCGCGCCGCGCTCGCGTTTGAGCCTCAGGACCTCGTGCGCAAGCTTAGCATGGGGCAGCGCCAGTTGATCGAAATAATGAAGGCAATCTCCACGGATGTGAAAATAATAGCTTTCGACGAGCCCACGAGCTCGCTTTCGGATGAAGAGACGAGCGAGATGTTCGCGCTCATAGAAGATCTTAAAAAACGAGGGATATCAATTATCTACGTCAGCCACCGCCTGGCGGAAATATTCAAGATATGCGACCGCGTGTCGGTCTTTAAAGACGGACAGTACGTGGGGACAAAGGACATAGCCGAAACAAACACAAACGAAGTCATCTCCATGATGGTGGGCCGCAACATGGAGCTTTACCAGAAAACCAAGAGGCACAAGGAAGGCGGGACGGTATTTGAGGTGAAGAACCTTAAATGGCGCGAGAAAGTCAGGGATATTTCTTTTTCCGTCAAGAGCGGCGAGATAGTTGGGATGTTCGGCATAGTGGGCTCGGGCAGGACCGAGACGGCGCGTTTACTGTTCGGCCTGGAACAGCCGGACGGGGGCGAGCTATTTCTCCATGGGGAGAAAGTACACATAAGGAAGCCGCACGACGCGGTGGAAAAAAAGATGGGCTTTGTAACGGAAGACAGGCGGGGCGAGGGGCTTTCGCTAGTGATGTCCGTCGCGCAGAACATAACAATGCCCTACTTCAAAAAGTTTGTAAAAAGCGGCGTCCTGAGGCTGGACAAAGAGCGGCAGACCGCCGAGGAAATGGTAAAAGTGCTGGACATCAAAACGCCGGGGCTGGATACGCGCGTCGAGACCCTCTCGGGCGGTAACCAGCAGAAAATAGTAATATCCAAGTGGCTGGGCGCGGATTCCGAGATAATAATATTCGACGAACCCACGCGCGGCATAGACGTGGGCGCCAAGGCGGAGATACACCGGCTTATAGACAACCTCAGCAAAGAGGGCAAGGCTATCATAATGATATCGTCCGAGCTGCCTGAGATACTGGCCCTGTCCGACCGCATACTGGTGTTCCGCGACGGTAAGATAAGGGCGGAGCTGCAAAACGCGGAGGGCCTGACGGAAGAGGAAGTCCTGGGGCACTCTATAAAGACGCAACAATAGGGGGTATATATACGTGGACAAGCAAAAACCGATGAAAATTAAAAGATTCAACTATTCAACGCTGAACTGGGTCATGCTGCTCGTGATGCTGGTGGTGGAGCTGATCGTGTTCAGCAACCTGACGCCGTACTTCCTGCAGCTTAAAAACCTGCTCCCGGTGGGGCGCGAAGTGGCGACGCTGGGCATAGTTGCCATAGGCCAGACGCTGTGCATACTTTCGGGAGGTTTTGACCTTTCCGTGGGCGGCACCGCGGCCATCACAGGCGTGGTGGCGGGTTACCTGTGCTCGCCAAAAATGCTCGATCTACCCTACGGCGTGGGACTTACCGTCGCGATGCTGATAGCGCTTGGAATCGGCATGGCCAACGGCTTCCTCATAACCAAAGTGAAGATAAATCCCTTCATCGCCACTATGGCCATGAACTTTATACTGGGCGGCGCGGTGATACTGATCACAAAGCAGCCCATAACCGTAAATACCCCCGAATTCAAATTCCTGGGCGCGACGACGTTCGGCGAAATCGGCTTCCCTCTGCCCATAATTATTTTGGTAGGGCTTTACTTCCTGTTCTTCTTCATACTGAAGTACACAGTGTTCGGACGCCGGCTGTATTGTACGGGCGGCAACAGGGAAGCCGCGCGAGTGGCGGGAATAAACGTGGAACGCACCACATTCTGGACGTACACGCTAAGCTCCGTGCTGGCGGGCTTCGCGGGCATTACGCTGGCGTCCAGGATAGCGACGGCGAACCCCAGCATAGGCGCGTCCTACGCGCTGGAATCGGTCGCGGCGGCTGTTTTGGGCGGAACTGCCCTCTCCGGCGGCGAAGGAAACATATGGGGCGCGTTTTTGGGCGTGTTCGTCACAGGCCTCCTCTCCAACGGACTTACGATGGTGGGAGCGCCGCAGGCATGGCGCGATATAGCCACCGGCCTTGTGCTCATCGCCGCCATAGTACTGCAATTGAGCTCTAAAAAATCGCGCAGGCTTGCCGCGTAGACCGGAGGGAACATGAATTCAAGGGAACGGGTAAGGTGCGCCCTCAGCCACAAGCAGCCGGACCGCGTGCCGCTGGATTTGGGCGGCTGCGGCCAGACGGGAATAAACGCGAGCACGCTTTATAAGTTGCGGGCGGCGTACGGCATGGATACGCATCCAATAAAAATCGTGGAGCCCTTCCAGATGCTGGGGGACGTAGAGCCCGACCTGATCGAGAAACTGGGCGTGGACGTAATCCCGCTTTATAACCCCGGCAACATGATGGGAACAAAGGGCAAGATAGCACAGCGATGGGACATGCCGGACGGCACGCCCGT
The DNA here is from genome assembly GCA_031556555.1 of Christensenellaceae bacterium. Lineage (GTDB taxonomy): Bacteria > Bacillota > Clostridia > Christensenellales > Christensenellaceae > UBA5399. Next base: position 581 of record JAVBSU010000118.1, on the reverse strand, counting down.
GCTTATGGCCGAGGGCTTTTCATACGACAAGACGGAGAGCGGCGACATTTACGCCTATCCGCAGGGCAACAGGGCGTACGCGCCCAGCTTCCACATGCCTGCCGGCGGATCTTTCTTTGACGCCATACAGCGGGCGCCAGAGATCGATGAAAACAACCTGACGCCGGTGGAGGACTTTAAAGACACTTACCGCGTGCACCCGGAAGAGACTTTGAGGTACTGGGAGGAAAAATCCAAAGAACTGTACGATGGAACCGAATACTCCATACTGGGCGTGCTCGGTGGGATGGGCCTGGGCGACGCGGGAGAGATGCCGGGAGGCGCGCTTTTGGAGCCCAAAGGCATAAGGCGCATAGACGACTGGCTTATGGCCCACTACCTCTACCCGGACTACGTCAAGGAAATATTCGGGTACCAGACTGACATAATGATGAAAAACCTTGTGAGCTACAAACAGGCCGTGGGCGGCAGGATAGACACGGTCTGGGTGTCCGGCACCGACTTCGGCACGCAGAACAACCTGTTCTTCTCCGCCGATATTTTCAGGGAGATGTACGCGCCGCACTACAAGCGCGTCAACG
>JAVBSU010000208.1:0-3826 GCA_031556555.1 Christensenellaceae bacterium | reverse complement strand
GAACCAGTGACCCCCTGCTTGTAAGGCAGGTGCTCTCCCAGCTGAGCTATGCTCCCGCCCGTCTTTTCAGACTATATTATAGTATTATAATTGTCGGCCTGTGTCAACACAAAGTTACTAAAAAGATTGAGGGGGATTCCCTCTTACTTCTTGCCGCTGTGTGCAACGGTGCGCTTTATGTCCGCATTGAGGTCTTTCATGGCATCGTTTACGAAAGCGGGGCTGGGCTCGTCGCAACGCGCAATTATAGCGACTTTGCCGGCATGAAGGTCGGCTTTTACGCTGTCGACAAAGTTGTCCTCAAAATTAGTGTTGGAGGCGTCCATGCCCGCTCCTATGGCTGTGCCCGCCAGCATGGAAATCAAAAAGCCGAAAGGACCGAGGAACAGGCCTACGAGCATGCCTATGAACATGCCTTTCCATGTTGTTACGCCACCTTCGGTAATTTTTTTCATAGCTTCTATTTTGCCGTCCTCACCCTTTTTGAGCATGATGTTGTATCCGAGAGAGATGTCTCCCTGGCTGGCGAGGTTTTGCAGGCGGTGGGAACCTTCGATGGCCTGCGACTCATTGTCGAAAGTCAGGACTAAAAAATTTTGCGATTTCATAAAATACTATCCTCCAGTTCTATAGATTAATCTGTATTATACCATCTTGGCGATTGACGCGCAAATCATTGTTTATATATGTGTATATATAATAATTATGAGAAAAGGGGTGACTGTGATGGCGGTAAACGCCGCGTTCGCAATGCCGCACCCTCCCATAATACTTCCGGAAGTGGGGAGGGGGGAAGAGAGAAAAATAGCCGCTACGACGAAAGGCTTTGATACTTCGGCGGAGATGATAGCAAAGATAGCGCCTGAGACTATAGTGATTGTATCGCCGCATAACACGATATACGGCGACTACTTTCACATATCAAAACGGAAACGCTACGAGGGGGACATGAAACACTTTGGCGTTGATATTTCAATTGAGGTGGACTGTGACACGGAATTTGTAGACGAACTCAGCTCTTTGGCCCGGGCGGACGGCTTTGACGCGGGCACGCTGGGTGAGGATGCCCGTGACGACCATGGAACGTTCATCCCGCTGTATTTCATAAACAAAAAGTACACGGCATACCGTTTGGTTAGGGCGGGCTTTTCCGGGCTGCCGCCGCTCGCGCACTATCATTTCGGACAGCTCATAGCCAGTGCGGCGGAAAAACTTGGGCGCAGCACTGTATTCGTCGCCAGCGGAGACCTCTCGCACAAACTGAAGAGCAGCGGGCCTTACGGCTTTGCCAAAGAGGGGCCGGAATTTGACAGGGAGATCACCGGCATCATGGACAAAGGTGACTTCATGCGGCTTTTGACCATGGATCCCGCGCTGTACTCGCCGGCGGCGGAATGCGGGCTTAATTCATTCAGGATAATGGCGGGCGTGTTGGACGGCAAGGCTGTGGATTCTAAAGTACTGTCGTATGAGGGGCCGTTTGGCGTCGGCTACATGGTGTGCGCGTGCACAGTGACGGAAGAGGATCATAAACGCCGCTATGGCGAAGTGTTGGAGGGCCAGGCGGACGGGCGGGAAAAATCGGGTTCGGGCGACGGGTACGTACGGCTTGCGGTACAGTCGTTGGCAAACTACATTAAAACCGGCCGCAAGATCAAGCGTCCGGATGGTTTGCCTGAAGAGATGCTGGGCAAACGGGCGGGCGTATTCGTTTCCATAAAGGAGAACGGACAATTGAGGGGGTGCATAGGAACAATTGAGCCCACCAAGGCCAATATTGCGGATGAGATAATAGATAACGCTGTGAGCGCTGCTGTGAGGGATCCGCGTTTTCCGCCCATACGGGAAGAAGAACTCGGCGGGCTCGAGGTGAGCGTGGACGTGCTGGGCGAGCCGGAGAGCATATCGTCAATATACGAACTGGATGTAAAGGAATATGGCGTGATTGTGCAGAGCGGCTTTAAGCGGGGACTGCTGCTCCCCAACCTGGAGGGTGTGGATACGCCGGAGGAACAGGTGGACATAGCGCTGCAAAAGGCAGCTATAGGCAAGGGAGAGCGATATTCGATGGAGCGGTTTAAGGTGGTGCGTCACAAATGAGCGGTAGCACCAACGATGATATGGATGTGCAAGGCACATCCGTTGTTTGCCCCATTTGCCCGCATGCCTGCCGGGTGCCGCCGGGCGGCTTGGGGTTGTGCGGAGCGCGCCGGAATGAAAACGGCGCTGTTGCCGATTACAATTATGGCAAGGTCACTGCCATGGCGCTTGACCCAATTGAAAAGAAGCCGCTCGCGATGTTCGCCCCCGGGAAAAAAGTGCTGTCGGTGGGCAGCTTTGGCTGCAACCTGAAGTGCCCCTTCTGCCAGAACAGCGATATATCCATGGCAGGAGACAGTATTCCTACAACACTCATCACGCCTGAGGACTTGGCGCAAAAATCGCTTGACCTTGCGCCCTGCGGCAACATAGGCGTCGCTTACACTTACAACGAGCCGCTAATCGGTTTTGAGTATGTCCGGGATTGCGCGCGGCTGGTGAAGGACGCGGGACAGAAAAATGTTGTAGTCACTAACGGCTACGTCAACGAGGCGCCGCTCATGGAGCTTGTTCGGTACATTGACGCGCTAAACATAGACCTGAAGGCGTTTTCGGATGAATTTTATAAGCGTGTGGGCGGTGATTTGCAGACTGTGCAGCGTACGATTGAGGTGTGCGATGCACACTGCCACGTTGAAGTAACTACCCTAATTATACCAGGTGAAAACGATGCGGAGAGCGAGATGAGAGAGTTGTCCACGTGGCTCGCGGGAGTCAACAGGGATATACCGTTGCACATAACACGTTTTTTTCCGCGCTACAGGTACGGCGGCAGGGAGGCGACACATGTGGACGCGCTTAGAAGATTGGCTGATATTGCACGGGAAAGCCTTGCTCATGTATTTATGGGGAACTGTTAAATTTTGTTGTATTTTCTGGGCGGTTCTGGTATAATAAAACATAGTTTTAAACTGTAAGCACTACGTTTGTTGACTGGAGTGATGGTAATGCCGATGGCAGTGGGCGGCGCGGTAAGCAACGCGGCCGCGTTTGAATCTAATACCAGCCCTTCCGCGATGGAAAATATACGGACGATGCAGAAGGCTGCCGTTGAGCAGGCGCAGAAGAGCGGCGGCGCGGGCGGCGGTTTAAAGGATCTCCGGGAAAAGCTTGCGGAGCGCATCCAGAATGACGGGGGAGTGTTCTCCGGAGTATCTAAAGAATCCCTGGCCAAGATGTTCGTTTACCGTCCTTCGCAGGGTGCGGCTGAAGCCGGTACAGCGAAGATGACCGGCCTTAGGCTTTCGTATAAAGACCCTTCCACGGCTTCGGCTTTTAACAACGCAGCTAGTGCGGAGGGAGCTTCTTCATCCTCGGGCGCGCAGCCGTACACAGGCTGCAAGACGTGTGAGGGCCGCGAGTATCAGGATGGTTCGGACGACCCGGGAGTATCTTTCCAAACGCCCGGGCACATACCCGCCTCTATGTCCGGCGTTAAAGTGGCGTCGCACGAAGGCGAACACTCCACGCGCGAGACGGAACAGGCCCAAAAAGAGGGCCGCGTGATTACAAATAAGAAAGTCACGATGCAAATGGCTGTTTGCCCCGAATGCCACCGGATGTATGCGGCGGGCGGCACCACTACGGTCAGCACTATGGATGATCCCAAAAACAAAAATAACGCCGAAGTCTCCAGCATAATGGATTTGATGGGCGGCTCCGGCGAGAATTTCGATGATTACGTGTAGCAATTAATTGCCTCCGGCGGCTAGGGGCTCTGCCCCTG
>JAVBSU010000180.1:0-8231 GCA_031556555.1 Christensenellaceae bacterium | reverse complement strand
CCCGGTTCGTTAAAGCCGAGGTGGCCGTTTATGCCTATGCCCAGCACCGCCAGCCCGATGGGCCCGTGTTCCGCCACAAAAGCGTTAGCCAGCCCGCATTCGTTCTCAAGATCCGCCTTGCCGTTAAAAAAGCGGATGTTTTCCTCTTTGACATTGATTTTGGAAAACCAATGGCGGTTCATTACGTTACGGCAGCTTTCGGGCGTCATGGCGTCCATGTCCGCCCATTCGTCCAAACCCACGAACTTGCAGCGCGAAAAGTCCGCCACACCGCGCTCTATAAGCATGCCGTAAACGCCTAAAAGCGTATTGCCCGCCGCCAGGCAGATAAGCATGTCCGGACGCTCTTTGACCACGCGCTCGATCTGTTCCGCCATATCGAGATACAGCGCCTCGCGGCTGTCTTTGATTATTATGTCCATATAAATTGTGCTCCTGTTAATATATACTGGGCTCCGCCCAGGCCCGCCAAAGGACTCCGCCCTTTGGAATCCTGCTGGGGAACATGTTCCCCAGACCCCGCGCGAACTGCGTCCGCTTACCAAAATCAAAACACGTTTTGATTGGCGAACGAAGTGAGCCGGGTCAAGGGGCGGCCGCCCATTGCGGGTTCGGGTGGAGCCCGAGAGCGTAAATTTGCATACTACTTCCCGCCCAGCCAGAGGTCTATCGGCTTTGCGGCCTTGGCGGTGAAGGGGAATTCGATCTTTTTGCCGGAACCGGCGGAAGCGTAAGCCGCGTAAAGTATTTCAAGGGCGGCGCGGCCGTCTTTGCCGGTGACGAGAGGCTGCTTATCGTTCAGCACGCAGTCCACAAAATGTTTAAGTTCGTGCGGGTAGCCCTGGTTGAAGAGCTCTTCGTACACGGCGTACGTCCAGCCTTTGGTGGTGCCGCTTTTTTCCATGGCGTAGCCGTAGCCGTTTTTGCTGTAAGTGTGCACAGAGTTGCCCATGAAGAGGTCGGCGTAACAAACGCCCTCCGTCCCGTAAACCTCTATGCGGTCGTCCATGCCGCCCTGCCGCGCCCAACTGTCTTCCGCCAGGCCAGTGACGCCGTTTTCAAATTCTACTATCATTATGGCGTTGTCTTCCGCGCCCGTCCTGTTCTTGTGCAACACGGTGCTCATGGAAGCCTGCACGCTTTTGACCTTCGGGTCGCCGCCCAGTATCCACCTGAACCAAGCGGCGGCGTGGCAGCCCATGTCCATGAGGACGCCGCCTCCGGCGAGGTTGATATCGTAGAACCAGCCGCTGTGCGGGCCGGAATGTTTCTCGCTTTGCTTTAAAAGGTACACGTCGCCGACCGCGCCTTCGGACACGAGCTCCCGGACGCGCTCATACTTTGGCGCGAAACAGAGTTCCTCGGCGTACATGAGCTTCTTCCCATTTGCTTCGCACGCCTCGATCATCCGGTCCGCTTCCTCAAGCGTGACGCAAAGCGGCTTTTCGACAATAACGTGCCTGCCCGCGTTAGCTGCGGCGACGGCGGCGTCCGCGTGGAGGTAGTTGGGGATGCAGATATCCACTATGTCGCAGTCTATGGCGAGCGCGTCGCCAATGCTTGAAACCCACTTGGGTATGCCGTGTTTTTGCGCAAAGGCGCGGGCGTCTTCCTCTATATTAGAGAAAACGGCTACGATTTCCGCCTGGGGCACAAAACCACGGTACGATTCCATGTGTATATTGGCGATGAAACCTGTGCCCAGCAAAACGATTTTTGCTTTTTCCATATCGGCCTCCTTATTTAATAAAAACCGGTGTTACGCCCAATTCCTGATGGCGCAGAAATTGAACAGCTTATGGTAAAGGCGTATGGTGGCGCCAAGTACGGTCGCGTGCCTTGAAAGCTCCGACAGCTTCACGGGGACGCTGCTGTAGTTGGAAAATGAGAGGTTTTCGCGCACCCGGTCCATGAATAGGCCGGCGGATCGGATTATGCCGCCGCCTAGTATTACGGCCTCCGGGTCGATAACGGCGCAGGTGGTTGTGATGATCATGGAAAGATAGTCCGCGAATTCGTTCACGATGCCGCGCGCCCAGTCCGCGCCTTCGCGGCAGGCGTCGAAAACATACTTGGCGGTGATTTTTGAAAGGGTCGCGCTGTCCATCTTCTTCCTCAAGAGTTCGCGGGCGCTGTTGGCGATGCCGCTGCCGGACGCGATGGATTCCAGCGGGCCGAAGTCCGGAAAGCTTTTTTTGAGAAAGCCCTTGTCCAGTATGGAATAGCCGATCTCTCCGGCCATGTTGTGCGTGCCGGTGTACACGGCGTGGTTCAGGACTATGCCCGCGCCAAGCCCGGTGCCTACTGAAATGACGGCAAAGCTGGAAATGTTTTGCCCCTCCCCGAACCATGTTTCACCCAGCGCCGCCAGGTTGAGGTCGTTTTCTATGACGACCTCGCAGGTAAAATCCTCCTTAAGCCGCTTAAGCAGGGGATACTGCTTCCAGCCGAGGCTGGGCGCGTTCCGCGCCACGCTGCCGCCTTCATCTATATAGGCGGGGATGCCCAGGCTTATACCGATGAGCTTTTTCGTCGTCCGCTCCGCCTGTTCCATAAGCTCGCGTATGACATCGCAGATTGCGCGGTACACGTCGTCGCCCATCAGGCCGTGCTCGGCAATTTCTTTTTCATACAGGATGTTTCCCCGAAGGTCCATGAGTACCGCTAGGATCTTCGTACCCCCAAGGTCGATGGATATGCAGAGATTGTCTTCGCCGTTAAGCCGTATTAGCGGCCTCCTGCGGCCGCCGGTAAACTCCGTCTCACCGGTCGCGCAGATAAAGTTCTGCTCCATAAGCTCGTCTATGATGCGCACCACGCTGGTGAGGCTTAAATTGAGCGCGGAGGCGATGTGTGAGCGGGAAACAGGCCCTTCGCTACGGATCAGTTCCATTACGGCCGTTTTATTTATGTCCCTCATGACGGACTGCGTTATAGTCTGAAGATATTTTATGGCCTTTTCCTCCTGAAATAGTCACAAGGGCGCTTTGTTAAAGAAAACGGTACAGTTATTTACGGAAGGTTAAACTTATTCACGTTAGTTTAGTATTTACGTGAAAGAATACCTCATCTGCGGTTATTTGTCAACAAGGCGGGTAAATTTCGCAAAAAACCGTATGAAACAGGTGGTTAGCAGGCAATAGTGAGAAGTGTTCGTTGTTGTTCGATTACTCGCCGTATAAAATATGGCATCCCCGCTTTTCCAATTCAGACACAACGCTTTCGGGAGCGCTCTTGTCAGTAACGGTGTGGTCGAGCTTTCTAAGGCTGGCAACCTGGGCGAAAGCCGCCCTGTCGATGTCGCCGCCGTGCACGAGGGCAATGCTCTTTTTCGCGCAGTCGATGGCGGTGGCTTTAAGGTGGGCGTCCGTTTCGTTTTCGGTAGTAAAGCCAAAACTGGCGTTAAGGCAGCAGCCGCTCAACAGCGCCGCGTCAAAGCTGAACTTCCTGACGTGGGATATTGTCGAACTGCTCAGGAAACCGGACAGGCCCTCGTTGTAAGCGCCGGGCAGCATCATAAGCTCTATTTTTGAAAAAGTCCGAAGTATGTTGGCGGCGATAAGCGAATTTGTCACCACCCGAAGGCGCAGGTTGCGGATACCGTAAACGATGCCCAGTGTTGTGCGTCCCGCGTCTATGAACACGTTGTCGCCGTTTTTTAGCAGGTGGGCCGCGGTAAGCCCGATCTTGCGCATACCGTCGTCTATATCGGAAGGCGCGGAAAAATCGACCGCGCTGGCGATGTCGCGGTTGAGGTACGCGCCGCCGTAGGTGGTTGTGAGGATGCCCTGCCTTTCGTAAACGGCAAGGTCGCGCCTTATAGTCATAGGAGAAACGTCAAAATACTGGGAAAGCTCGCTGACGTCCACAATCTCTTTTTCCAAAAGCATATTGTATATTTTAAGGCGCCGTTCAGAAGTGGTCACCGCGTTCCCTCCCTTCCTTCTGACTAGTGGAGCAGTTTGAAAATAGTATAAATCTATTCTTTTTATGAATCAAGAGGATTTTAACGCAATGCAACGAAATTGAACACAAAAAAACAAAAATAATGATTGATTTTTGTTTTTTTGTGTGTTATCATCGGATTGTAAGTTTCAAACATTAGTTTAATAATATTGAAACCGATAACTCAAACGGCAATATGTCCCCGATTATTTGTAAAGAACTTAAAAAATCCCGCTGCGAATGTGACTATACAATATTATGCGCGATCTCCAGCCATTTGCTTATCATAAAACGCATATTAAGCTTCAAAAAAATAAAAAGGAGGCGCGTATGGTTTGCCGCAAAAGACAGGCCATACCGAAGAAAAAATGAAGAAAAGAGTTTTGTGCATTGTAGTCGCTTTGTTTCTGATCTCGCTCATGGCCGTTGGCTTCGCCCCTGCGGGCAGCGTAATGGAGGAAGCTGAGGCTCCCGATGCCAGCGGTATGACTTTCGCTTTCATTATCCCGGCGCTGGACGCAAACTGGTATGTTGAGATTTGCGACAGCTTCGAGTACGCCGCGGAAGAAGTCGGCGCGAACGTTATGATACTGCCTTCCGACTACGATGTTGACAAAGAGGTCGCGAACATTGACCTTTGCGTTACAGAGCAGGTGGACGGGCTGTGCATGTTCTCGTTCAACGAAAACGGCGCGGCGCTCGCCGCCAAGAAGATGGAAGAAGCCGGCATTCCCCTCATCGTTCCGGACAGCGTCGGCCAGGCGCTGGATAAGGGCGCTGACCTCATGGGCTGCCTTGACTTCGACTGGGAAGAGATGGGCCACATGTACGCCGACTGGATGGCGGAAAACACTACCGGCGATTACGTGATCATAACCGGCAACTTCGAACACTATCCCTGCATATACGTTAACAAGGGCATGGAAGAGCGTTCGGAAGAGCTCGGCGTGAACTCGCTGCTGGATATCCGCGACGCGGACTACAACCCGGATAAAGCGGCCGCCGCCGCGGAAGACCTTATCAACGGCGGTATGGAATTCGAAACCATATTCGTGATGCAGGAAGAAATGGCCTCGGCTGTCGTGCGCGTGCTCAAAAACGCGGGCAAGCTCAACGATCCTTACAAGGTCATTTCGCAGAACGGCCAGGAAATGGGTATCGAAATGATCAAAAACGGCGACATGATGATGACAATCTCGAGCTCGCCCGGCCTGGAAGGCTACATCTGCTTCAGGATGCTTTATAGCCAGGTAAACGATAAGATCGATTACTTAAACGAGCAGAAGATGGTGCCGATAGCGGCCGTGACGCAGCCCGATACGGAAAACATCGACCCCAAAATCATCATTCCGTGGCACAGGGACCCCGTGTTCAAGGACCTTACGGCGGAGTATTTCCCGGAATTGATGTGGTATTGAGCCGGCATTAATTAGTTAACAGTAACCGATGGCGCGGCGGCGGAGCATTTACGATGCTCCGCCGCCATAGCAGCAAGCAAGATAGGGTTTTAAGTATGGTAAACGGAAAACAAATACTGGAACTTACCGATATAACAAAGAGCTACGCCGGCGTTACGGTGCTTCGCAACATGGACTTCTTACTGCATGAGGGAGAAGTCCACTGCATTGTGGGAGAAAACGGCGCGGGCAAGTCCACGTTCATAAAAATACTCTCGGGCGCGATCGTGCCCGATTACGGCGAAATCAACATCTTTGGCCAAAAGTACGAATACCAAAACCCCCAGATGCCGATAAAGCTGGGGATTTCTACAATTTACCAGGACGCGGACCTCGTTAACACGTTGACGGTCGCCGACAACATCTTTCTCGGGGCGGAAGTGAAAAAAGGCGGGTTCGTGGACAGGAAGTACCAGGAAGAAGAAACTCGGAAGATACTCGACAACCTCGGCATAAAACTCGATCCTACAGCGGCGGTGGAAGACCTTTCGATCGCTCAAAAGCAGATACTGCAAATCGCCAAGGCGCTGCAGCGGCAGGCCAAAGTAATTGTAATGGACGAACCAACGGCGTCGCTCGGGGAAGAGGAGACGGCGATACTTATATCTACGATAAAGCGCCTCGCCTCCGAGGGGATAGGCTTTATCTACATATCGCACTACCTTGAGGAAGTGTTTGAGATCGCCGACACGATAACCGTCATAAAGGACGGCAACGTCACGGGCTGCTACGATGTCGGGAAGGTCACGAGCGATGAGATAATAGCCGCCATGGTGGGCAGGGAAGCCTCGCTCTTCTATAACCGCGAGAGGATAGAGATAGGCGAAGAGCGTTTCAGGGTGGAGCATATGTCGCGCCAGCCGGATGTGGAAGACATCAGTTTTTCCGTGCGGGCGGGAGAGATACTGGGTATCGGCGGGCTGGTCGGCTCAGGACGGACGGAGCTTATGCGGCTCATTTACGGCATAGACAAAAAACAGACGGGACATGTTTACCTGGATGGAAAAGAACTCAAAATCAATTCCACCCGGCAGGCGATCGGCCAGGGCATCTGCATGCTGGGCGAAGACCGCAAAAACGACGGCATGTTCCTGCAGCGCAGCATACTGGAAAATATTTGCATCGTTCGCAACGAGCGCAAATGGTTTTTAAAGATAAAAGAAGATAAAGTTTCCACTGAGGAGATGATTAATAAGCTGAACCTCAAAACTTCGGGTGTGGATATGGAAATTGAGCGCCTTTCGGGCGGCAACCAGCACAAGGCCATACTTGCCAGGTGGCTTTTGACAGATTGTGAAGTGATAATATTCGATGAACCGACAAAAGGCGTGGATATCGGCGCGCGCGAGGAGATATACAAGCTCATGATCTCCATCGCGAAGCAGGGCAAGTGCATAATCATGGTTTCGTCCGATATGCCCGAGATACTTTCCATGAGCGACCGGATCGTAATCATGCGCGAAGGAAAGCTGCTTGAGATAGTCGATTCGCCCGAGGAACTTACCGAAGAGAGGTTAATGGAAATTTATTTGGGAATCAACCAGGGAGAGGTAGCATGAACAGGGCGAGATCATTCATAAGGGACAACCCCACGCTTAGGAAAATAATAACAAACCAGTCGTTTTATCTTATACTGATTATAGTCGTGCTGGCGGTATTTACCGAGAGCCAGAACGACAAGTTCATATCCGTGGACAATTTCAAGGGCCTTCTGTCCCAGATATCAACGCTGGTGCTCTTTTCGGCGGGCGTGACGATACTGATAATATCAGGGAACTTCGACATATCTATCGGCGCGATCATAGGTTTCGCCAGCACAATGATGTGCCTTGCCATAGACACGGGCGCTAACGATATTGTGGCAATGCTGGTGGGCCTCGGAGTCGCGGCCGGCTGCTCCACGCTAAACGGAGTGCTGTCCGTATTGTTCAAAGCGCCGTCCATGATCATATCGCTGGCCACGACCAGCATATACACCGGCCTGTGCCTTACTATCACGGGCGGCGGCAACGTTACGATATTCAACCGGATGGAATACTTTGCCGGCACGTATTTGTTCGACGCTATCCCGCTTATATTTGTCGTCAGCCTGGTGGGCTACATAGCCATAGGCATATTGCTGAAGTACACGCAGTTCGGCAGGCGCGTGTTCGCCGTGGGAGACAATCCCCAGGCGGCCTACCTCGCGGGCATACGGGTTAACATGAACAAAATACTCTTTTTCATGACCAGCGGCATAATGACGGGCGTTGCCGTTATCATGCTGGTGTCGAGGCTGGGCGCGGCCCAGGCTTCGACGGGCTCGGGAATGGAACTTCAGGCCATAGGCGCGGTCATCATCGGCGGAGCGCCCATAAACGGAGGCAAGGGCGATATAGTGGGCACGTTCTGCGGAGTGCTGCTGACGGGAGTCATATTCAACGCGCTTAACCTACTAAGGGTTAGCCCGTACCTCCAGCAGATTTCCTTCGGCCTGCTCATAATAGCGTCCATAGCGATAAGCTCCATGCGTTTGCGCGTGGCTAAATAAATAATAAAAAGAAGAGAGGTGACGCGGGCACAGGCTTCCCATTCTCATTTATGAATAGGGCGGCGTGCTCCTTTCTATGAAACTTCAACTGCTGGACGAACTGAACGCAAAAATACACTACGAATTCGACAAGCTCAAGGCGGAACATCCCGAGCGGCTGAAAACAAGGCTTAACATGTCATTCAGCACCTGGGTGTTCGGTATGGAAACGCTGGAAGAGTCGCTGGAGCGGCTGGCGCGCTACGGCGTCCCCTACATAGAACTGGGTGGCAATTACGGTGGGAAAGACGTAGGCTATC
>JAVBSU010000125.1:0-2710 GCA_031556555.1 Christensenellaceae bacterium | reverse complement strand
ATTCTTTATAATTGCGGCGGTTGTGATATTTATTATACTGCAGAAAAAGAGCGTCCTCGGAAAGTACGCGGTTGCCATAGGCGGGAACCGCGACGCGGCGGCGCTGGCCGGTATAAACGTAAACAAGATGGTAAGTATAATGTACGTCCTCGTGGGTGCGATGTCGGCTGTGGGCGGTTGCCTTAAGGCAAGCAACATGGGCGTGGCCGACGCTACTTCAGGTTCAGGCTTCGAGCTGGACGTCATCATCGCCATATTGATGGGCGGCACCAGTTTTGCGGGCGGCGAAGGTTCGGTAGTCAGAACTATCGCTGGAGCTTTCATAGTGTCCGTGCTTGCCATAGGGCTGAATATGGCCAACGTGCCGTCGTTCTACCAATACGTGGTCAAGGGCCTGGTGCTCATTGCCGCGGTTTATTTGGATAAGATAGTCAAAGAAAAAATAAGCGCGTAATATTAAGGAGATAAAGCCATGGCGCAATACGTTATGGGCATAGATGTGGGAACGACCGGGACAAAAGCCGTGATATTCGACATGTCCGGGCGCAGTGTGAGCAGCGCTTACAGCGAATACGTTTGCGAGTATCCGCAACCCAATTGGGTGGAACAGGACGCCGCTATGCTGAAGAGCACTCTGCTCCGCCTGTGTGCGGAAGCCGTGAAGGATTCTGATGTCAACAGGGAAGAGATCGTTTCAGTGGCCGTATCGGCGCAGCGGTGTTCCGTGCTTTTCATAGACGAGAACGACGAAGTGATGAAGATGATATCCTGGCTGGACAACCGCCCGGACGAGGAAGTCGCTTTTCTTGAGAGGCAGGTGGGAGCTACACGTTTTTACAACGTAACGGGCATGCCGCTGGCGACGACCTGGATACTGCCCAAAATACTATGGATGCAGAAGCACGAACCGGAGATATGGGGCAGGGCAAAGAGGGTCGTTCAACTTCACGATTACATACTGCACTGCCTAGGGACGGAAGATTACTATGGAAACGAAGCGGATTCCGCTTTCTGGGGATTTTGGGAAACAGATAAACTCGACTGGCACTTTGAAAGCCTTGAAGCTTTCGGCATAGCCGAAAAACAGCTTCCGCGCGTCAAGCCGCCCGGAACGCCTGTCGGAACGATGCCTGCGGATATCGCGAAGGCCATGGGCCTTTCGGAAAAAACCTTGCTCTGCGTGGGCGCAGGAGACCAGAACTGCGCCGCGATAGGTGCGGGCGTGGTCCGGGCGGGCACGGCTTCAGTGTCGCTTGGAACAGGCGGGCTGGCCACGGTGTTTACGAAAAAACCGTTCCGGGATCCGCGTGGCAAGACGATGGTAACGAACAGCGCTGTGCACGGCAATTGGCAACTCGAGGGCCTGCAAAACGGCGCGGCAGGCGTTTTCCGCTGGTTCAGGGACGAGATAGCCGCGTTGGAAAAAAAAGAGGCCGAGCAGGCAGGCAAAGACGCCTACGAATACATAAACCGTATGATAGAAGCGTCGCCGCCCGGCGGAAGGGGGCTTGTGTTCCTGCCGTACCTCGCTTCGGCGGCCTCGCCGAGATACGACCAGAACGCCCGGGGCTCGCTCATAGGGCTGACGTTCCTGCACAACAGGGGAGACATAGCGCGCGCTGTCGTGGAGGGAATAACGCTTGAGCAAAAGGATATTCTGACGTCCATGCGCAAAGCGGGCGTGAAAATAGAAAAAATCCGCATAATGGGCGGAGCGACCAAATCCGGGCTGTGGAACCAGCTTCAGGCGGACTGCTACGGCTGCCCTGTGGAAACGCTCAAAATAACGGACGCCGCCGTGATGGGCGCGGCGCTGTGCGCGGCCGTGGGCGCGGGGATCTATCCAGGTATACCCGAAGCGGCGGACGCCCTTGTCAACGCGGACGTGGCCTACGAACCGCGGGCGGAGATGGTGGGCTTCTACGATGAATCCTACCGGCTGTACTGCGACGCGTACGAAGGCTTGTCGGGCACGAAAGTATTTGAAGGGATAGCCGAGAGGCAAAAGATAAAAGATTAATATTAAAGGAGAGTCTATATGAATATTCTTGACAAATTCAAACTGGACGGCAGGATAGCTATCGTAACAGGCGCGGGCGCGGGCATAGGCAAGGCGGTTTCGCAGGGATTGATGGAAGCCGGGGCCACGGTTGTCTACACCGACGTCAACCTTGAGGCGGCCGAAGCCGCAGCGGCCGAGGGTGCGAAGAATTCGGGCGGCACGTCCATGGCGCTCAAATGCGCAGTGCAGAAGCCGGATGAAGTCGAAGCCACGTTTAAAGCGGTGAACGATAAGTTCGGCAGGATCGACATACTCTTCAACAACGCGGGCATAGCAAGCATAGAAGGCAAGCTTGTTGACCTTGCGCCGGAAGACATCGCATTCCAGATAGAAGTCAACACCAACGGCGTTATCTACTGTGCCAGGGAAGCGGCGAAATACATGGTACCGCAGAAAAGCGGTTCCATAATAAGCGTTGCGTCAATGTCGGCGCATATATACAACGTGCCCCAGCGCTGCACTTACTACGCGGCCACCAAGGGCGCCGTGATAGCCTTCACGCGTTCGCTGGGCGCTGAACTCGCGCCGGACGGCGTGCGCGTCAACTGCGTGAGCCCGGGTTACCACATGACCGAGATGGCCAAGCAATGGACGGACATGCACCCCGTATGGCTGGAACGCGTGCCCATCGGCCACTTCGCCGAACCC
>JAVBSU010000230.1:0-3744 GCA_031556555.1 Christensenellaceae bacterium | reverse complement strand
AGCTTACCGCCTCGCCGTTTACGTACATTTCCCCGGACATGCGGGGCGCGCCGCCGAATATCAGCGTCATAAGCTCGCTCCTGCCCGAGCCGACCATGCCGGAAAAGCCGAGTATCTCGCCTTTCCGCACTTCGAATGACACGTCGTAAACGCCGTTGCCCGTTAAGCTGTCCGCCCTTAATACGACCTCGCCCGGCTCGTAGAATTCCCGTGTGTAAAAAGCCGACGCGTCCCTGCCCACCATGTCGCGTATGAGCTGGGGCTCGTCGATCTCACCGACGCCCACAGTTTTAATGTACTGCCCGTCCCGGAGGACGGTTATGCGGTCGGCCACGCGGAACACTTCGTCTAAGTGGTGGGATATGTATATGATGCCTATGCCGCGTTCCTTTATCCTGCCCACCACGTCCAGGAGTTTTTCTATCTCGGAAACGGAAAAGGACGCCGTGGGTTCATCCAGTATTATCACTTTGCGGTCAAAGACAAGCGCTTTGGCGAACTCAACTATCTTCTGCTCGCCGGAGGAAAGGTTCTCCACCAGCTCGTCGGGGTCAAGGCCGCTCTGGAGGTAAGACAATACCTCGCGCGTCTTTTCTTCCATCTCAGCCTTCTGCATTATGCCGCTTTTAGTGATTTCCATACCCACGAATATATTCTCGGTTATGGACAGCGGGCCGAAGATGGTGTGTTCCTGGTAAATAGTCTGTATGCCATGCTTCATGGCGCAAAAAGGATCCAGCTTGACTTCAGCGCCTTCAAAGCAAATCCCGCCGCCTTCGTCGGGTTGGTAAGCTCCCGATATTATTTTGATAAGAGTAGACTTGCCCGCGCCGTTCTCACCGCATATACAATGGACTTCTCCTTTGTTGAGGGTGAAGTTTATGTTGTCGAGCGCTTTAACGCCGGGAAATGTTTTGGAAATATTCGTCAGCCTCAATATTTCCTCCGCCATTAGCGTCACCTCCATAGTACCGGGAATAAGCATAATAATCCGTTAAAGTAAAAATATAAACATTTGCCGCAGCGGTCAGGTAGTTATTAATTTATTGCTCAGCTTTGAAAAAAGATATGGATGCTCCATATCACAGCTATACTGTAATATAGATTTTTTGTATTGTCAATGTTTTTCTGATCATTCTCCGGGAAGTTAATTTATACTTTAATTATATTTTCGACCGGTTGCCGGGGTACCTGAAAAATATATCCGGGCAGTCGGATTTTCACAGGCTGCATGTGCGGGCAATTGCTTTGCGGGAAATTTTGAGACTTAGTAAAAACATGATGAGATAAGCGTTTGCCGTCAAATAGGCCTTAATATTTTTAGAGATTTAGGTGTGGCGCGGTTTTTTAAAACCGGTTGACAAGCTACTAATTCTATATTAAACTGAGCCTGTATCGTGCTCGTGCACAGCAAAACAGCCACAAAACAGCAGCAAACCGTCTCGATTTATATATAAATAATTTTTTATTAATATAAATCAATCCAATGCGTAATATTATTAACCGCAGCCGCCGCGCGTTTTAAAACGCCAGGCGCAATATCTGGATTGAAGCCAAAAGTACAATGTAAAGGAGATAAGAAATGAGCAGACCTGTAACACTTATGACGGCGCAGTGGGGAGACCTCGATTTTGAAACCTTATGCAAAACCGCGAAGGAGATGGGTTATGACGGCCTTGAAATAATGGCGTGTTCCCACCTTGATCCCGAAAAGGCGGCGAACGACAAATCTTATTGCGACGGCCTGAAAAAGACAATGGAAAAGCACGGGCTTAAGACCTGGGCGATAGCTTCGCACATAGTCGGCCAGTGTGTGGGAGACAAGTGGGACCCCCGCCTGGACAACTTCGCCCCAGGCAGCCTTTCGGGCAAGCCCGAAGAGATAAGGAAGTGGGCGGCCGATACGATGAAGCTCATGCCCAAAGCCGCGAAAAACATGGGCGTGGACGTTGTGACGGGTTTTATGGGCTCTCCGATATGGGCGTACTGGTACTCCTTCCCGCAGACGACGGAAGAGATGATAGAAGGCGGCTTCAAGGAGATATATGACCTGTGGACGCCAATTTTCGACGAGTTCGACAAAGAGGGCGTGAAGTTCGCGCTGGAAGTCCACCCGACTGAAATAGCCTTCGACTACTACACGACGGAGCGCCTTTTTAAAGTGTTCAACAACAGGAAAACGCTGGGCCTCAATTACGACCCCAGCCACCTCCTCTGGCAGGGCTGCGACCCCACGATATTCCTTCGGGATTTCATGGACAAGGTCTACCATGTGCACATGAAGGACGCCGCGGTGACGCTGGACGGCAAGGCGGGCATACTGGGCTCATTCATAACCTTTGGCGATACCAGGCGCGGCTGGAACTTCCGCTCTTTGGGGCACGGCGACGTTGATTTTGAGAACATAATAAGGGAGCTCAACGCCGGCGGGTACAAAGGCCCCCTGTCCGTTGAATGGGAAGACAGCGGCATGGAAAGGATATATGGAGCGGCGGAAGCCTGTGAATTTGTTAAGAACACGGACTTCGCTCCTTCGGACATAGCGTTTGACAAGGCCATAGCCAACGACTGAGTTTTCGGCATGGATTTGATATAAGGACGGTTGAAACAAATAGTTAAAGGTGCAGGAGGTATTAAAAATGAAAAAGACAAGAATAGTCGCGTTGTTTTTAGTAATGGCGCTAGTGCTCTCGCTCGCTCCCTCCGCCGCGTTCGCCGCGGAAGACGAAATGATTATAATGGAACCCGAAGCCGAAGCCGTGGTGGAGGCGCAGGAAGTAGCGCCGCCCGCTTTAGAGCAGGCCGAAGACCCGTATGTGCCCGTCACGGGAGTCTTCATAGACGCGGAAGACCTCTACATGAAAACAGGGGAAGCGTTTGGCGTCCGCGCGGTAGTATCGCCGGAGAACGCCACCAACCAGACCGTTGAATGGGCCACGGGCAACAGCGCGGTCGCAACCATAAAAACAGTAGACGGCGTAACCACGCTCACTGCTGTGGGCGAAGGCGTGACAACGCTGACAGTAAAGACGCTCGACCCGAAGGCGGCCAAGCAGTACACGGACACCAGAACCGTATACGTGAACGGAAACTACTACGGCCCGCAGGGCAGGGGCGGCAACACGCTCGTTATGGTGTATCCTGAAATGGTGGAATTCGTGAGCGAAGGTTCGGACGGATACTACAACCGGATAAAGCCCCCCCTCTCCACAACAATGCCTATACAGTTCAGCGTCGTGCTGGCCAACGACATGCAGGGCGCTTCGGTTGAGTTCATACTGGATACGATAATGCCCAAAATAAATATATACGACTTGCAGGGCGAAGTCGTGCTCTCCTACGGCGACTGGGACGGCCTTTACCTTGTTGACTACGACGAAGCGGCCAACGTGATAAAGTTTGCCGCTCCGGCCTACAGCCTTGCGCCCAGAACGCATTACGAGCTAATATTCGACAGCGACTTGTGCGGGTACGATGCCAGCCACACGCTGGGCAACCGGATAATTTTCGATTTCGGCGTGGATGAGGCTTCGCCGGTACCTAGGCCGGCAGGGCTTAAATACAGCGCATATTCGGACAGAATGTACTTAACGTGGACGCCGCTTGCCGGGGTTGACGGCTACATGGTGTACGTGGACGGGACGCCCTACACGCCCGTGGAAAACGCGGAGTGCTGGCTGTTCGACCTCTACCCGGCCACAGGCTACAACGTACAGGTAGCGGGCTACGTCATAGACCCACCGG
>JAVBSU010000027.1:0-5395 GCA_031556555.1 Christensenellaceae bacterium | reverse complement strand
GATAGGCATGTCAGGCCCGCCAACTTCGCTCCAGTTTTTGATCTTGCCCGAGAAAATATCCCGTATCTGGTCAAGTGAAAGACTGTCCACGGGGTTGCCGCCATTTACGACAAATACGAACGCGTCACGGCATACCGGCTTCACCAGCAATTCGGTCTCGTTGCTTGCGGCCAGGGTAAGCTCTTCTTCCGAGGGCTCGGTGACTATAATGACGTCGGGCGGCCGCGATATTACCTCGGCCGTAACCTCTTTTCCATTGGCCGGGTTCTCGATGTTGACTATGGCAGGCCAGGGAGCCGACATGTTCTGCTCGATCAGGTTGACGTAGGCGTTGTGAGTTGTGTTGAAGTTGACGAACTCCCGTGCCTCATCGTCCGAAAGGCCCAGGTGCTGGCGCGCAAACTCAACCGCCATCGGCACCGCGACTGTGGAACCGTCAATGCTGGGATACGTCCCAAGGCTGACGAGCGCTTCAGCCGCGTACTCGTTTACTACGCCGCCCGGCGCGAGCGTTCCTGCCAGAGTATACACTTCCCCCAGCTGGAATCCGCCGTCTTCCACGATTTGCCGCCAGTTTTTCGCGCGTTCAACCGGCTGGTTGATCTGCGACCAGGAACCTGTTTTCCCGCCGGACCCGCTGACGCTATCCGGTTCTTCCGCCAAAGAAACGGGAGTGAGGCCCATGAGCAGGGCGATCACCAATACCGCGGTCATCAATTTAAAAAAGTTTGTTTTCATGATTTACCACCTTTTGTTAATGAGAGAGCCTGCGTGATGGATATTTTACTGTGTGGTTTGATGGGTTATAATAATTTTACGCAATAAGTATATAATAAATAACGGCTTTACGCAATGCCTCTTTGCGGGTGGCAAGGGAATAAAAAAACCGCTCAACTGAGCGGTTTTTAAGGCGATAGAATTATCCTGCGCTACTTGGCGTATTCGCCGAACTTGGGAGTGTTGCCATCGCTCTCCAGCGAATGGGCGAGGAAACATACCTTGACACAATGGTTATAGACATAACCGAGTGACAAACTTCCTCTAAAAAAACAACCTCCGTTGGCATTGGCCAACGGAGGTTGTTTGTCATCGGATAGACTGGCTTCAGATTACCAGGAATTGCCTTCCCAAGCGCCGGTGCGGTACATGGTCTCGCCCGTGAGCGCGTTTACCGTGCCGAAGCTCTCGTCCGGGCCTCCTGGGCCGAAGAGATTGAGCGTTTGCTCTTCACTGTCATTCGTTGCCATGGCGCTGCAAAAGAAATCCCAGGTGGGTATGAGCTTATGTCCGCCGTTGCCGTCGCTCATGCGCGTAAGGCCGAGCTGTATGCGGTTTACGTTTATATCGATGGAATCCGGATGGCTGCTCTCGTTGGCGGGATCCATGAACCACGCGCTGTTAAACCTGTCCGCGAGCTGCTGCTCAAACGCCGCCATAGCCTGATCCATGGGCACGACCTGCGCGCCGGGTTCGGTGATGGCTATGTCCGTGTACGGCGAATTCCAACTGAAGCTGGATATGCCGTTATTGTCCACTATTACTTGCACGCTTTCCGATATGATGGACGACTCCATGTCTTCGTCAAGATATTCGTTCATGCCGTACTTGTCGAAGGTTATTGGCACGCCTTCCACCACGCGCGTGAAGTTCAGGTCATAGTAACTGGGAACCATTTCGCCGGAGAAATAGTCGAACCGGCCGTTTTCGTCTATGGGGTAGTCTTCCATCATCGCAACCGATTGCAGCTCCATGCCGGGGACGAGTGCGTTTACGGCGTCCGTGGCCAGCTTTACCGCTTCTTCCTCGGGCAGGGTGAGCTCGCTCCTGTCTTTAAGCCTGCCTGCATAGTCCTCGCCGGACATGCCAAGATAGGTGTCGCGTGTGTAGAATATCGATCCACCCACAGCTTTCATCCATCCGTCTGCCGATCTGTTTATGGAGAGAATCTCGCTGACGCCGCCATTAGGATTGTCCGCCCACACTTTGGCCTGGTTAATTATCATGTCTTCTTCCATGAGTGTTTCCTGACCGCTCTCCACGCCGCCCACGTTGCCAATGTTTTCGTCGGCGAACTCGTAAGTTGCGGGTTCTTTAACCGTCTCGCCGGGCGCGGAATCAAGCTCTTCCTCTATTTTGCCGATGTAGTACTCGTAGTTCTTCACCACAGGCTCGTTAGAGCGGTACTTCTGGTAGCGTTGCGAGTTGGGATTGCTGCTGTCTATTCCATAATTTTCCTCGGGCGACTCTGAAATCCGCTTGCCTTCTTCAAACGCTTCGGTATCGGCCTCAAACTCGGCATTCTCATTTTGTATGCGCTCAAGGTCGGCTTTAAGCCAGTCAAGCTCGGCGGTCAGCGCCGCTTTATCCTGCGGCCATGGCTGGTAGTGTTCGCGCCCAGCCATGAAGTAGTCCGCGAACGCTTTCACATCGTCGCTGGTGAAATCGCGTATGCTGAGGGTGGCGGTGGGCACTTTATCAGGTGCGATAACTTCGGCGTCGTATGTGAGCGTCGTTACGTCGTTGATCTTCTTTTCGCCCGTGTAGCGCTCATTCGCGGCCTGTTGCGGCACATCCCCGCCCGTTTCGGGCGCGGCGGCCTCGTTCACAGGTTCTTGCACGTCCACTACTTCCATCTCTTCCGTGTCTTCCGCAACAGCGTATTTTGCCGCTTCATCCTGCGTTACCGGCTGGCACGCCGTTGTGAAGCAGGCGATGAACAGCACCGCCGCCAGCAGCAGCGCGCCTGTCTTTATCCTTATTTTTGTTTTCTGTTTCATAAAAATACCTCGTATGCGCCGCTCCGCGACGTCTTTTGTACTTTGCAGCGCCATGCCCACCGCGAAACGGGGGCGGCGCTCTCCTGAAAACATATCGAGCACCGTATTCGCGTAATGCGTCTTTTCGTCGTTTGCCATGTTGCTCACGACCATACTGTCGCAGGCGCTCTCCATATCAAGCAGCATCTGTTTCGCCGCCAGCCACACCGCCGGGTTGAACCAGTAGATTGCCTCGAGCGCGCGCATTAGCATGCATATAAGATGGTCTTTGCGGCGGTAGTGGGTCAACTCGTGTTTTAATGTGAACATCAGTTCAGTATCGCTTGCCTTCTCCACAAAGTTGAGCGGGAGCAGTATGGCGGGGCGGAAAAGGGCGGTCAGCGCCGGTGAAGCTATCTCCTCCGTAACCCGTAGCGGCAGCGCCTTGCCTATTCCAAATTCACTGAGACATTTTGCGTAGATCCTGTGTATACGCGTATCGGCGGAAACCGATTTTTTGCGCGCCACACGCCTCAGCCTTATAGCGCCTTGCGCGGTATGCGCCATTATGAGCGCAACGCCTGTAAGCCATACCGATATGAGCAGAGTATGAGGTTTTATGTCTACAGTAGTAGCAACTGGCGCAACGCCGGAGTTTTTACTTTGCGCGGGCTGGCCGGATGGCGCAGGGCTTTGGATCTGCGCATTTTGCGCGTAAGATTGGCCTGCCGTCTGGACTTCGGCCATGCCGGGTTTCGGCCCGCTTTGCTTTTCCGCCGCGGCGGGCGCGCTGTCCGGTATCACGAACACGCTCAGGCCGCTTTCCAGCGTTACGGGTATGCACAGGCGGGCCAATAGTATAAACCAGAGCATAAAGCTCAAAACAGGCGATAATTTCCCGCGGTTCAGCTTTTTGAACAGCATCAAAGCCGCGAATATCACCGCCGAATATACGCTTATCTCCAGCAGCGTACTCAAAATATTCATTTTAGGCCTCCCCGCCCAGTTCGTCTATAAGTTTTTTGAGTTCCAGCCTGTCCTCTTTTGAAAGCTTGCTGTCCCTGATCATGCACACGAGCAGCTTCTTCGCGCCGCTGTCCGTGACCTTGTCCATAAGGCGCCTGCCTTCCGCCTCTATGCACTCGTCCATCTCAACAAGAGGGTAGTAGAATTTGTCGCGTCCTTTGGATTCGAATCCGACATAGCCCTTTTTTACAAGCTTGTTCAAGTATGATGAGTAGGTAGTGTAGCTCCAGTCCACGCTTTCGCCCATGGAGCTTATGACTTCCGACAGCGATTGGGGGGCGCGGCCCCACAGCGCGGACATTACCAGCCATTCGGGCGTTGTGAGAGTAGTTTTCATATTTTACCTCCCTGACCATATAACTACAACAACAGTACTGTTACTGTAAGTATAGTAATAACAAGTTGATTTGTCAAGCAATAGTTACAATTTCGTAATAAAGAAGTGTTATATTAATTCCAATTTGAAATGTCTGAAAGGTTTGCGAGGATCTTTTTCGTGATGCAGGCGCAGGCACGAAGGCGTAGCAGGCAGCTACGTCAAGTGGCAGCAACGAAGCAGCGTGGAAAAAAGACCGCAAAGATAAGGCATTTTAGGTTGGAATTAGTATTAATCAATCATAATGAGAAATGAGCGGGTTGCGCCATAATGGTAAAGAGGGCTCACCACAGTTAGTGGATAAGCCCTCTTTATCCGGTATATACTCTATTTGGGAGTAACTTAGTTAGGCCTTTTTACAAGGCTGCTACATCACTGGAAGAAAGTTTCAACTTCCTTGGCGATGTTCTGGTGGTACTCTACGCCGTTGGGGCCTTCGCCGTCCACGGTTATTATGGGCGCTTCAAGGTCTGTCCACATGGGAACTTCTTCTCCCCTGAAGAGCTTGTCCAGGTATTCCATGGTGAGCGAAGCTTCGTCATAAAGCGGGTTGCCGACTACTGCCAGAACTTTGCCGTCCACCAGGTACTGTAGGTTGCCTTCTGTCGGATCCATTCCGATTATGGCTATCTCACCGTCCGCCTTGCCTGCCTTGGACGCAGCGTCCGCCCATGATATGGGGCTGCCGCCGGTCGTGCCGAAAGCGCCGATTAAGTCGGGGTTGGACTGGATTATGGCGAGGTTAACCGCAACAGCCTGATCCAATACGCCGCCTTCGAGCTGCGGCTCAAGAACCGTTATGCCGTCGAGGTCGTAAGTGGAGCCGAGGTTTGCGAATTCGGATATAAATGTTTCAGCCGCCGCGTTCTCCGTGACGTTCTTGGTGTTCTGGGTTACTGCTACCGTGCCTTCTTTTCCGTCAAGGGTCTGCGCCATGAGCTCGGCAACCTTCTTGCCGTAAGCAGTGGGGTCGGGCGCCATGTTAAAGGCAAGGCCTTCAGGATAGGAGCCGTCTTCCTGCTGGTGGTTGAAGTGGGGGATACCTACTATCATGCCCTGGCCCGCGACGCTGGCAAGGGTTTCGTACCCGGAGCTGTCGCCGATCCACATGAGCAGGCCTTTTCCGCCTTCAGCCGCGAACGCTTCGCAGGCTGCCAGCATTTCGGCAAGGTCGGAACCTTCCGTACCAATTGCTTCAGCGTTTGTGTAGCCAAGCTCCTCAGCCTTCTGCAAGAAA
>JAVBSU010000136.1:0-8400 GCA_031556555.1 Christensenellaceae bacterium | reverse complement strand
CGCGCCTCGCATCACGAAAAAAATCCTCGTAACTCTCTCGGCATTTCAATCAGTGATTAGTATAACGGCTAGAAAGGTGTGGTTCTATGGAATACCTTATAATTTTAACGGTACTTCTCATAGTGCTTTACAGGATACTCTCCGATAAAAGCAAATAGCCGCCCCACTGGTACTGGTTTGCGGCTATTTTAGCTACTCACTAGGCTAACCGTTCTGGACGGTCGCGTCTCTGTTTTTAGTATACCCAATTACACGGCAAAATCAACCCAAAATTCAGGAATAAATGCTTACCTGCTTTTTATCCCTGCCCTTGCGTTCGAACTTCACCTTGCCGTCTATGAGCGCGAAGAGGGTGTCGTCTCCGCCCCTGCCCACGTTTACGCCGGGATGGATCTTCGTGCCCCTCTGGCGCACGAGTATATTGCCCGCGGAGACGAGCTCGCCGTCAGCGCGCTTGACTCCCAGCCGCTTGGACTCGGAATCCCTTCCGTTCCTTGAACTGCCTACGCCCTTCTTATGTGCCATATGCTATCACCTCTCGATTCCAGGTTCCTTTAACCAATAGATACTATCTCTACGCGCGTATAGGGCTGCCTGTGGCCCTGCTTTTTGCGGTAGTCTTTTTTCGCCTTATACTTGAAAACAATAACTTTCTTGGCTTTTCCGTGGGCAAGCACCTTGCCCTTTACGCTCACTCCGTCAAGCAACGGCTTGCCGGACGTGACTTTGCCTTCGTCACTCGTCATAAGCACATCAAAGCTCACTTCCGCGTCCACTTCAGCGTCAAGCTTTTCAACGTTTATTATGTTGCCTTGTTCTACTTTGTACTGCTTGCCGCCCGTTTCAATAATAGCGTACATCGCATTTCCTCCTCACTCCAGTCTCGCCGCAGATCGGTCCGGAAATTATCCGAGTTAAAACCTTATGCGCGCGGCTCAATTAAAAATATTACCATATTGGCTTAAGGATTGTCAACTCATTCCCCGGGCAAACGCCCGGATGCTTGCCGCGCAACCTTCTAAAGCTTGGCCTAAACGTATAGCCCCGCGTTCGTTTGCCAGCAAAATCTTTGAAGTTATTCAAACTCATTTGCCAGATTAATCACACTGAGGTTCTTGAGCCGCGCGTAGTAGACAGAATGCGCGGTGCCGCCCAGCTGCCCGTCCCAGTAGCAAATGAGCCGGCTGGAATTATCAACCATGAAACGGTTGCGCTCATGGTAGCAGGTTTTAGTGTACCCGCCGCGCATTACTTCAACGCCGTCGGCGCGTGCGAGAAGCCCGCTGTGCCGCTTCCCCCATTCACCGCCCCACCTTCCGTGCTTTTCATAGGGCAGCACGGCAATGAGTTTCACTCCTTTCCATGCTTTGTTGTTGTCCATTAGCCTTGCGGCGGCTTCTCCGCAGATTATGTCGAAACCTTTGGCCATGCCGCAGAGGAAGGTCGTGCAGCCGTCCTCAACGCAACGGAAAACCGCATGGTTTATCGTGGACAGGAGGCAGTTGTACTCCAGTGAACCATCGTCCAGCGGGAAATTGAATTTGTCCGGGCGGTAACCGGAAAAGCAGACCGCCCGGCTTTTGTCTATTCCGGCATTTCGGGTTACATTCATTTACAGCAAATCTCCGGCCGCCCGTTTCTTTGTGCGCGGCCTTGTTCCCCTATGATAGAAGTACCACTCCAGCGACTCCTCGATAAAGGCGTTGGCCGTTAACAGGAGCACATAGTACTGCTCTTTCCTGTCCCTGTTGCCGTTCGCGGCATCCATTCGCTTTTTGGCCAGCTTCATTATCCGGCACAGGCGCGCGTGGGTTCCCTTCCAGTTTTCAACGCCCAGCACGCCCACGCGGTACGCGTGCCATAAGAAAAACGCGCCCGAAGCGGCAAGGAAAACATTGAGCAGCACAGGCGGTATGCGTATATCCGCCAGCGCAGCCAAAAGGCAGCTTAGGAGCGCAAATCCCAGCGCTATGAGCAATACAATCCCCACCTGTTTTTTAGCTAAGGCCAGCGCCTCTTCCTCTAAAAGCGCGCCATAGCTGTCCTGGAAAAAAGCGCCCAGCCATTTTTTACGGATTATACTCATCGCCCCCATAAAAGCCTCGGACCAGTCCGATTTTCTAAACACGGCCGCTGTTTTCGCGGCAAAGTCCGCCGCGCCGTCCCTCCTCCGCGCGTCAAACGGAAAGTGGTAATCGCGCATGTTTGCTATCTCAAGGTAAAACTGCACCCTTGCAAAGCGTGACAGGAGTATGTACCGAAGATGCTTTTTATGGTAGCGCCGCACGCCGCTCATGTGGAACACCAGGGCGGCTATCGTCACAAGCGCGGCCGCCTCGCCAATAACGGCGCCTGTGTTATTGGCCGCGATACCCATGAACACAAGCATAGCTATAAGGCACGCAAGGCACACGCACATTATGGCCAAAAACCGCGTTTCCACGACCCTCTGCGCCAGGATATCCGCCTGCGCGGCTATCTTGAGCAGCGCCATTTCGCCGTCCTTGAGCTCGCCCGCCCGTTTCGCGTTCATTACCAGCGCCATCTCATCCGGCATCCGTTTGGCGATGAATCTGCTTTGCCTCACCACATCAGCGTTGAAACCGTCTATAAATTCGAGCGCATCCAGCCCGCCGGCATGCACCTTAAGCTTCACGGGAAGGGGCAGCGTTATCCTGGGGCCGTGCTCCCTGGGCGTGATGAGTTCGATCACGATGCCGCTGTTCTCCTTTACTCCCATGCCCGTCATTTTTGAAAAGGGCTGCTCGCGCGCCAGCGTCATCGCGTCGTAAGCGAAAGCGTCGGCATCCCCCATGCGCTTTATCCCGTCATGGCAGACTAGCGTAAGGCTGCTGTGCCTGGCCATGTATATGGCCGCCTGCCTGAAGTAATACGCCTCGGGGATGTCTTCGTTATTCTCCGCGGCCGGCTGTTTCTCGTAGAGCGGCACGGTAAAAGCCTTCATGCACTTGGCGTACAGCGCGTCGAACGTTTCGCGGTCCTCTTCCGCCATGCCCTCTTTTATCACGCCCGCCTCAAACGGCAGGGCCGCGTAGAGCGCGCAGCCCGCCTTAAGCGCCGCCGCCGCGCAGAGCAGGTCACTTTTCCACGCGAGCGTCGTCAGCGCTATTACCGGCGTGGACGGGTACCGGTCCATCAATCCTACAAGCAGAGCCCTGACTTCCGCCATTACGCTCGCCTCGTACTCGGGCATAAACTCCCTCTGGCACACTATCGCGACCACAAGGGGTATTTTTTGGGCCTTTGCGCTGTCCACTGTTATGCGTCAATCCTCCGGCGGCTCTTTTTCGTCCTTTTCTTTCGAAAACTCGTCCATGGCTATTTTCTGCGCCAATATTTTAATTTTCTCATTCTGCTGGGATATTTGTATGGTCATCAGGAATACTTTCAGCAGAAGTATCGCTATTATGAGCATGAGTATAAAGTTCATGGGCGTGGCCACGCCTATGAGCCGCGAGAAAAAGTCCGCGATCCCCGGAAAGAGCGCCATAAGTATCAGTATCAGCGAAACGATTATCCAGAAGATGGAATCGACTATGTTGAGCTTGGATTCGCGGATCTTGCGCACCACGTAAATCATCGCCAGCGCCGATACAACTATTAAAAGTATCCTCAGTTCAAGCGTCAACGCTAAAATCCCCTTTCTTTCTGAACGATTGTATAAACACAAGCGATATGATCATGCGCAACATGAAAAACACCGACCTGCCAAAAGTAAAATAGCTCTTGCCCTTCCGCCTCTCGTTCATCTCTACCTTTACTTCGGCAAGACGGGCCCCGTTCTTTACAAAGTACGCCCAGGTATCCGGTTCGGCGCCGCAGTTGGGGTTTTGCGCTACATGTCCCATCACGTTGCGGGAAACCATCCTTAGCCCGCTGGTGGGGTCGGTGAATTCCACTCCCGTGGTGAGCCTGAAGAAGAAGCTTATGAGGCCGCTGCCCGCGGCGCGCGCCCCGCCCCTCTTCTTTTCTCCCAAAAAGCGCGAACCCACGACTATGTCGTAACCTTCATTCAGCTTTTCCAGCATCAGCGGCAGGTACTCCGCGTTGTGCTGCCCGTCGCCGTCAAAGGGCACGGCAACGTCATAGCCCATTTCGTACGCGTACTTCATGCCCGTCTGAAACACTCCGTCCAGCCCCAGGTTAATGGGCAGCGATATGACCGGGAAGCCGCGCTCTTCGCATATCCCGGCCGTCCGGTCCGTCGAGCCGTCGTTTATAACAACATAATCGTAGCCCGGGCAGGCGCTTGTAAGGTTCTTTACCGCCTTCTCTATATTTTCTTCTTCGTTGTACGCAGGCAAAAACACCAAAAGCTTCATCAATATCCCTATCTCCCGCCAAATTACACTCCATTATAGCACCGCGCCTATGTTAAAACAAGGAAGAGCGCCCGGCCAAAGCCGCGAGCTCATGACTTCCGGTTCAGCATAAGAATATTGCGCGGCATGCCAGCGGGGGCTTCCCCGCGTTGACAAGTTTTTTAATTGATAGTACTATATATGATGTTATAATTAGTATTATAAATCTGTTTGGGATGGCTTTAATATGACTACATTGTATATAGTTGTACCCTGCTATAACGAAGAGGAAGTGCTGCGCGAAACGCAGAAGCGCCTCACCGGCAAGTTAGGCCGCATGATCGAAGCAAAGTCCGTTTCTCCGGACAGCAGGATCATGTACGTTGACGACGGTTCCAAAGATAAAACCTGGAGCATAATCGAAGAGCTGTGCGACAGTAACAAGCTTACGCGCGGCGTCAAGCTTTCGCGCAACAAGGGCCACCAGAACGCGCTTTTGGCCGGGCTCATGACGGCTAAGGATCATTGCGACTGCGCGGTGTCCATGGACGCCGACCTCCAGGACGACATTGAAGTTATAGACGAGTTCGTTAAAAAGTTTTCCGAGGGCTGCGACATAGTCTACGGCGTGAGGAACGACCGCACGAGCGACACCAGTTTCAAGCGCGGCTCCGCGCAGCTATTCTACAAACTCATGAGCTTTTTCGGGGTGGACATCGTCTACAACCACGCTGACTACCGCCTTATGTCCAAACGGGCGCTTGAAGCGCTTTCCGAATACGGCGAAGTCAACCTGTTCCTCCGGGGCATAGTCCCGCAGATCGGATACAAGACCGCCACGGTGGAGTACGAGCGCGGCGAGCGTTTCGCGGGGGAATCAAAGTATCCCCTGAAGAAGATGCTGGCCTTTGCCTTTGACGGCATAACGTCATTTTCAGTAAAGCCAATAAGGGTCATAACGACGATCGGCCTCGTGATTTTCCTGGTATCGCTCGTTATGCTGATATACTCCCTGATCGTCAACGCCATGGGCAACACTGTCTGGGGATGGACCAGCATGATCATGTCCGTGTGGCTGCTTGGGGGCCTGCAGCTCATGGCAATAGGAATCATCGGCGAATACGTGGGCAAGACCTACCTTGAAACCAAAAAGCGCCCACGGTACATAATAGACCGCATACTGTGAGGGTAGAATATGGCTGAAACAAATCCGGAATATACGACCATAGACGAGTACATTGCGCTGTTCCCGCCCGATGTGGCTGAGAGGATGAAGGACATGCGCGCTGCCATCCACGCCGCTGCGCCGGGCGCTTCTGAAAAAATAAGCTGGCGCATGCCCACTTTTGTGTTCACGAACGGGCAGTTGTTTCATTTCGCCGCTTTTAAAAAGCATATAGGAATATATCCCGGGCCGGAGGCCATAGAAGTATTCGGCGGGCGGCTTAAAGGCTACAAGACCTCAAAGGGTACGATCCAGCTGCCATTAAGCGAACCGCTGCCTTTAGACCTGGTAAGGGACATTGCGAAGTACAAACAGGAACTGTAACAAAAAGCCCATTTAGCGGGCACGATTGGTGAATTATGAAAGCATTGAAAAAAATCATGGCGGGCGTTCTGGCCGTGGCGGCGTTGTCGTTGCCCATACAAAGCAGGCCGCTCGTCTCAAAAGCCGTCAGCCCTTTCGAAGAGGGGGCTGTCGCGGTGGAAAAAGCCGAGGCCAGATTAATGCCAGTGGACGGCGCGCCGCTCGTCGCCACTTTCCCGCGCGACACGCGGATCGGCGTGTTTTTCGAAGAGGACGGCTGGTATTCCATGCAATACGGCAACTACAGGGGCTACATTAAAATTGACGCCGTCTACCTCCCCTCAACCGACAGGCTGCTGGGGAGCGTGGAAGAGGGCGGAGCCGACGTTTATTCCAGCATCGGGGAAGGCGCCGAGCCCGCTACGAGGCTGAATGGCCAGACGAGCGTGAACGTTATAGGCGACGACGGCGAGTATTACCTTGTGGAATACGGCGCAACGGCCGCGCCGCCCCAGGACGGGGCCGCCGCAACGGACGAGGTTGCCGGTGAGAACGCGGAAGCCGAGGCCAGCCCGACCGCTCAGCCCGCGTCCGATACGGGCGGCATGGCGAACGGCTACATCGATAAAGACGCGTTGACCCTCTCCGTATGGAAAAACGCCGCCCAGACCCTCACGAAGGGCATGCAGGGCGCGGAAGTCACAACCCTGCAGCGCGAACTCATGCGGCGCGGCTTTTTCGCCGGTCCGGCTTCGGGCGAGTACGGCAACCCCACCGGAAACGCCGTAATGCTTTTCCAGGAGTTCGCCGGGCTCCAGGCGGACGGCATAGCCGGCCCGGACACGTTGAGCGCCCTCTATTCCGACAACGGCGCCGTAAATAACTTTGCCGAGCGGCTGGGCTTTGCGGGCAGCGTGGAACTCATGCCCTTTAACACGGTCAGCGTCAACTATTTTCCCATCGGCTCTATAGCCAAAGTAACGGACGTACACACCGGAATATCATGGAACGAGCGCCGGATAGGCGGGAAGAACAACGCCACAACCGTTCCCCTTACCGCGGACGACACCGCCAACATGCTTGCCGCCGTAGGCGGGGAGTGGTCATGGGACAGGCGGCCCGTATGGGTGTCGGTTAACGGCGCGGTCATCGCCGCGTCCATGGACTGCACCCCCTACTTTGGTTCGCCCATACCCGACAACAACTTTGCCGGGCACCACAGCATACATTTCTACCAGAGCCTGGTGGACGAGAGCGGCAAGGAAGACCCGCGCCACGCGGCCAACGTGCGCTACGCCTACGATATGGGCCAAGCCTAAGAAAATAAATAGAAACAGGCTGGATCGAAACTTCGCAATACAAGGAAGCAGAAATTCCAGAAGAGTGAAGCGTATTTTGATATACGCGAGCGTTTCTGTAATTTCGCTGATACAGTATTATGGAGTTCCCGGACAGCCTGACGGAAGGAAACCTGATTGGAAAAGAAGAAAGTCGCCGTGTTGTGCGTTGCTATAGCGCTGACGGTGTGTTTCATAACATATGTGTTTACCAGCAGCTACATGAAGTCCAAGGAGAGCGTGAACGAGCTGCGTGTCTCGGCGGGAAGCTATACGGATCTGGAAAAATACATGGATATAAGCGACCTTGAAAGGATAATAGGCGAACACTATTACACGGAAGCGGAGGACAGCGCCCTTACGGAGGGCGCGCTCAAGGGCATAGTGGAGTCGCTGGGAGACCCCTACTCCGCCTACTACACCGAGGACGAGTACAAGGACTACCTCGCCTCCACCGGCGGCGGCGTTGGCATAGGGGCCACGGTCTCGCCCACTTCGCGCGATTCTGGCTATTTAAAGGTTTTGAACGTATACAACGGCGGTCCGGCCGCCGAAGCGGGCATACTTGCCGGCGACATCATAATGGCGGTCGACGGAGTGAACATCGCCAACATAGATTTTGAAGGCGCACTCAGCCTGCTGTACGGGCCGTCCGGCTCAAGCGCCGCCGTAACCGTCGCCACCGGGCCGGACGCGCGCGAAGTTACCGTAGTGCGGCGGGACATGCAGACCCCCAGCGTGTTTTACTCTATGCTGGACGAGAATATAGGCTACATAACCATTTCGGAATTCAAAAGCGGCAGCGCGGAAGAGTTCAACGCCTCACTGCAAAAACTTCTCGAAGAGGAAGAAGCAAAGGGCATTGTAATAGATGTCCGGGGCAACATCGGCGGCTCGGTAAAGAGCGCCGTAAGCATACTGGACGCAATACTTCCCGAGGGCCTCGCGGCGTTCAGCGTCAATAAAGACGGCGAGCGCACCGAGTACTTTACCGATTCCGAATACGACTCCATCCCGCTGGCGATAGTGGTCAACAACGGCACGGTCAGCGCCGCCGAGATCTTCGCGGGCGCGGTGCAGGACACGGGCCGGGGCAAAATAGTCGGCGAGAGGACTTTCGGCAAAGGCGTGGCCCAGGAACTTATTGACATGCCCTACTCCGCCGGAGGAGTCAAGCTGAGCTCCGCCGAATACTACACGCCCAACGGCAACC
>JAVBSU010000077.1:0-11257 GCA_031556555.1 Christensenellaceae bacterium | reverse complement strand
TAAAAAACAATATGAAAACGGTTAAATATATCACCATTGCGCTTTTAGCGCCCATATTCGTTTTTCTGTGTTCGTGCGGAGTGCTGCCGCAGATCACCGGGCAGGCCAGCGGGACTCCGTCTCCGGCCGCGACTGAAACCGTGCCCCATCAGGGCGGAGACCTCTTTATAGCCATGCCGGCCTCGATAGATTCTTTTGACCCTTACTCCGCAGTGCAGGAAGACCTAATAGACCTTCTAACCCTGATTTACGAGAGCCCGTTAAAGTATGACGCGAACGGCAGGCTGCTCAATAACCTCGTGGAGACCTGCGGAGTGGACGAGACTAAAACGCTGTTCGTATTCAAGCTCCGGGACAACGTATTCTTCTCCGACGGGACTACAAAGCTGAGCGCGGACGACATCATATACAGCGCTAAAAAAGTCTACCCGGATATAGACGTGCTGGATGCGGACGAAGCGCCGCCGGGTGAAGAAGACCCTTACGCAAACATGGGCTCTGGCGGAGGGTCATCGTTGGCCAACGGGGAGTACGACAACCGCTACGAGCAGTATAACGGTTACATAGCCAGCATAAAGAAGACGGACGACCTCACCATTGAAGTCAGGACGAATACTCCGGGCAACTATGGTTTCCACTTTATGACCTTTCCCGTGATGAGCGAAGCGCTTAGCGGCGGCGATTTGCCGGTGGGCACGGGGGTTTACATGGCTGAAAGCTATAGTCCCGGATCCGAGATGGTGCTTGTGAGGAACCCGCATTGGTGGCGAGAGCCTGCGTACTTTGATAAAGTTGTGGCAAAGGCCGCGAAAAATAATTCGGAAGAGCTCAATTTCGTGGAGACCAGCATAATCGATTTCGCCACGACCGACGCGCTCTATTCAAATAAGTACAGGCATCCGGGCAAGACCCAGGTTTTTGACTACATGACGAACTACTACGACTGCATTGTACCTAACCTTATAAGGGACGAGCTCAAGGACGTAAACGTTAGGCAGGCAATATCTTACGCCATAGACAGGCGCGAGATACTTTCGACTGTGCTCCTAAACCACGGCGTGCCCACGAACCTGCCCATAGCCCCGGACTTTTACGCGTACGAGGCAAAGTACAAGATAAGCGACTACGACAGCAACATGGCCAGGCAGCTTTTAAACGATTCGGGATACATGACGGACGAAAATCCCGACGGGCGCAAGCTGGAGCTCACCATGATAGTTCCCGCCGAGAGGGACGCCGCCTACAAGACTGAAGCCGCCAAAACCATAAAAAAGCAGCTTGAAGAGTTCGGCATAGAATTGGACGTGCAGGAGTTGCCGAGGGACGAATACCTTACGCTGCTCAAGGGAGGAAACTACGACCTTGCGTATTGCAGCTACTATCTGGATATTTCACCAAACCTCTCATTCATGTTTGACGAGGGAGGTTCGGGCAACTACGGCCACGTGCAAAACGCGGAGATAAGCGAAGCAATAAAGAAATGCGGCGAGGCTGTGAGCGAGCAGGAGACAATAAGCGCATACGAAGACCTGCAGCGCGTACTAACTGAACGCGTGCCCCAGATCGGCCTCTACTACAGGATGAATTCGATAATATGCGACGAGAGCGTGCAGAACATAAAAAATCCCCGCCAAAACGACGTGTTCGCCAATATATCGGAATGGTACAACGCGTTTTTCGTGGAGACGGTGACAGCGCCGCCCGCCAGCCCGGCCGGTGAAGAACAGGCGCCTGCTGCCGGGACTACTTCGCAGGCGGGCTGACTACGGCTACGAGACTCTGGTTATGGCAATTGAGTGCTCCTCGTCTCCGATGGAGTTTATGTCCGTCCTGCTGTTGTTGAAGTATAATATGGTATAACCGTTCATACCGCTTGTATTCAATGCTTCGGTGTTAGTTGGCATTCCAAAGAGCGAGGCCGCGTACTCCGTACCGTCGATGGAGACAAGCACGGCCCTGTGTTCCCAGGTCTCGCCGCCAAAAGCGTAGGTGTAAGAATCAAAGTCGTCTTCCGTCTCCGTCACGACCTGAGCGCAGTTCACTCCACCCACCCGCTTTACGTTAAATGTGGTCTCGGAATTATAATCTGTTATTTTCGCGGAAGCTCCCACGGGAAAGATTTTATCTATGGTTTCCCATGAAGAAAGGAGCCCTTTCCGCTTTATTTCGCCGTTGTACCCGGGGCCGCTAAGCACCTTGAACGCGGGGTTGGACGCGTTTCGCTTTGCCGTGCCGGAAAACAGCGCCTGCTTTGTAGTTTGGTCGATTTCGCCGCTGGCAGTGAGGTCGTTTAATTGCTGGAACTTTTGAACGGCCTGCACTGTCATGTCGCTGAAGTT
The DNA here is from genome assembly GCA_031556555.1 of Christensenellaceae bacterium. Lineage (GTDB taxonomy): Bacteria > Bacillota > Clostridia > Christensenellales > Christensenellaceae > UBA5399. The sequence goes on along the minus strand of JAVBSU010000077.1, from coordinate 8,918 downwards.
GCCTGTAGGCCGGTAGTTCAGGTACCCAAGATCGTAAAGCCGCGATTGAACCGCGTACACTTCTTCGCCGGAGTCTCCGCTTTTAAGCGTCGCAATGCTGGCCGTTCCGGATGCTGTAAGTATGAATACTGACGATATAACCACTAAAACAATGAGGAAAACCGGCAGCCTTGTTTTTTTATTCTCTTTCATACAAGGCATTTTATATCATTTTTCAGCAAAAAGCCAGTAAAAAATATTGAATTGATGAGGTGTACTAACGCGAGGCCATATGCTGTTGCTTTGCATATCGATATTACGCGGCATGCCAGCGGGGCTTCCCCGCAAAATCAAATCTTGCGAAGTATTTGCTTTCTATATATAATAAATATGTTATGATTATATCCGGAGTGCAGCAATGCAAACGCAATAAAAACCGCGTGAATATATACATTGATGGCGAGTTCTCGTTTGCGTGCTACACGGAGACGGCGGTAAAGAACGGCATTAAGGAAGGCGCCGGGCTTACCCGGGAATCAATGGATTCCATAAAGGATGAGGACAATGGAAAGTACGCCGTTGAAACCGCCCTTAGTTACGTTTCGTACGCGCCGCGCACCAGGCGGGAAGTTGTTAATAAGCTCAAGGAAAAGCGGATAGACAGCCGCTATATCGAAGCGGCCGTGGCTAAACTCGCCGAATACGGCTACATAGACGACGGCGCTTACGCCGGCCTTTATGCGAAAGAGCAGGGCGAAAAGCGCAGCTCAAGGGAAATTTTGAACAAAATGCTGGTCAAGGGGATAGATTTGGATACGGCCAAAGAGGCCGTCGCGCGGAACGACGACGTAAAACTGATAGTTGATATGCTTAAAAGGCTTGAGAACAAATACGTAAACGACGGCGAAGCGGCCCGGAAACGCAAGATGACCGCCTACCTATACAGGAAAGGCTTTGACTACGACGATATAAAAAAGGCGATGAACGGCGGATATGAGGATTGATATATTAAGGCTCCTCTTTTCGGCGGACTCTTATGTTTCAGGAGAGGAAATAAGCGGCAAGCTGAATATTTCAAGGGCGGCCGTGTGGAAGAACATAAAAGAAATAAAGGACGACGGCGGCGAGGTTGAAGCGCAAACGAACAGGGGATATAAACTGCTAAAGCTTCCCGACCTTCTAAAGGCCGAATACCTCTGCCTGTATGTACAAAAACCGCCGGACATGGTAAAGTGGCACAAGGAGACTGATTCCACAAACGACCGGGCCAAGGCCCTGGCCAGGGAGGGCGCGCCGCACGGAACGCTTGTTGTGGCGGAGCATCAAACCGGAGGCAAAGGCAGGCTGGGGCGCGCGTGGGATTCGCAGCAGGGCGAAGCGATACAGATGAGCCTGGTATTGAGGCCAGGTCTAGCGCCATCGCGCGCGCCCGCGTTAAATCTGGCGGCCGCGCTGGGCGTATGCGGGGCCATAAAGGACGTTTGCGGCGTTGAAGCGGGCATCAAGTGGCCGAACGACGTCGTGTACCAAGGCAAAAAGCTCTGCGGGATATTAATAGAAATGTCGTCCGATATGGACAGGATAGAATACGCCGTGCTGGGAGCGGGGCTTAATGTAAACCAGCAACGGTTTGACGGTGAAATCGCGCAGAGGGCCGTCTCGCTCGCCATGATAACAAAAAAGCGCCTTAATAGGCTCGTGTTGTGCGCAAGTATGGCGGAGTGCATAGAAGACCGCGTTGATACGTATATAAAGGGCGGGATGGCGGCGATTGAGGAAGAGTACGGACGCCTAAGTGCAATACTGGGCAGGGAAGTGAACGTTGTACGCGCAGGCGAAGGTTTTACCGGCGTTTGCGCCGGTTTTGGAGAAAACGGTGAGATTATCGTGCGGAATGGGGCCGTTGAACGCAGGTTTCACGCCGGCGAGGTGTCGCTTAGAGGAGTGAATGATTATGTATGAAGGCAGCATTACGGATGTGCTGGGACTGTTGGTCGGGCATGCGCAGGATACGGATGGGCTTACGGGAGTAAGCGTTGTTATTGCGCGCACAGGCGCTGTATGCGGAGTTGACGTGAGGGGCAGCGCGCCCGGAACCAGGGAGACCGACCTTCTGGCCCAGGCGAAAGCGGTGGAAAAGGTGAACGCGGTGCTCCTTGCCGGAGGCAGCGCTTACGGGCTTGCCGCGGCCGACGGCGTCATGGCTTTTTGCGAGAGGAACGGAATGGGCATCGCCACGGAAGACGCGATTGTGCCCATAGTCCCGGCGGCGGTCATTTACGATCTCGGATACGGGGCCAGCGATGTCCGGCCCAATGCCGGCATGGGCTACGCTGCCTGCGTAAACGCAGGCCAGAACGTACAGCAGGGCAGCATCGGCGCGGGCATAGGCGCTACTGTCGGCAAAGCGCTGGGCATGAAAAACTGCCAGAAGGGCGGCATAGGCACGGCCAGCATAAAACTGTATGACGGCGTGGTAGTGGGCGCTATCGTATGTGTAAACGCTTTCGGCGACGTCGTGAAGAAAGACGGCGCGATACTGGCTGGCGCGCACATTAACGGCGAGCACGTCAACACGGCGGAATACCTGATGAAAAACGAGATAGATTCCAGCTTTTTCAAGCATACGAATACGACGATAGGCGTTGTCGCGACCGACGCTCTGCTGAGCAAAGACGGGTCAGCAAAGCTTGCCCAGGCTTCCCATGACGGATTGGCCAGAGCGGTCGTGCCTGTGCATACAGAAATGGACGGCGACACGCTGTTCGGCCTTTCGTACGGCGGCAAAAAGGGCGACCTTAGCGCTATTTGCGTGGCGGGAGCCGAAGCAGTGCGCCGCGCGGTGGTAAACGCCGTGCTCGCCATACAGGCGACGCCTCCGGACGATGTAGAATGATAGTTGGCGTAGGGGTGGATATAACGCTTATAAGCAGGATAGAGAGGAATATCGGCAACGGGCGGTTCATGGAAAAGCTCTTTACGAAGGCCGAGATCAGCTACATCAATTCGCGGGGCAACCGCGCGCAGACCGCAGCGGGCATGTTTTGCGCAAAAGAGGCGCTGTTAAAAGCGATGGGCAAAGGGCTTGGCCAGATTGCGTTCCATAAAATGGAAGTGCTGCACAGGGAGAGCGGAGCGCCCTACATGAACTGCGAGGTTGACGGAACCGTACATCTCAGTATATCGCACACGGGAGATATGGCTATCGCGCAGGTCGTAGTGGAAAGCGAGGAGTAGCGAATGAACATTGTTCTTAATTCCCGGGAAATGCGGAGTGTCGACGAGTACATGATAGAGACGATGCGCATACCGGGACTGCTGCTTATGGAGAACGCGGCCATGGGCGTATGCGCCCGGATAGAGCGCGATTTTGACAATACTTCGGCCGTGCACGTGTTCTGCGGCACGGGAAACAATGGCGGGGACGGTTTAGCGGTCGCCCGCATACTGCTTATAAGGGGTTACGACGTATACGTCGCGATCATTGGCGAAAAGGACAAAATGACGGACGACGCCAGGGCCAACTACGCCATGTTCGAGAACATGGACAGGCGCGCGAGGTTCTTTGAGGACGCGGCGCCGCTTTCCGAATGGAGCATGCCCCGGGCGGACGTCGTGGTGGACGCGCTATTTGGCACAGGGTTGGCGAGAAACGTAGAGGGCGTGCACAGGGCGGCGATAGAGCATATAAATTCATGCAGCGCGTTTACGTTGGCGGTGGACATACCGTCCGGAATAAACGCGGATACCGGGGCGGTGATGGGCGCGGCTGTAGTGGCGGACGCCACAGTGACGTTCCAGTACCCCAAGGTGGGGCACTTTTTATTCCCGGGTAGGGGACACGCCGGAGAACTGGACATAGTGAAGATAGGCGTTGACAAGGGTTGCGCCGTGCCTGCGCGGGCGGGATTGTACGCCATTTCAAGCGGGGATGAGGATCTAGTGCTGGATAAGAGGCCGGTTGACGCTAACAAAGGGAATTTTGGCAAAGCCGCGATAATCGCAGGCAGCCGGGGAATGGCCGGAGCGGCCGTGCTTTGCGCCCAGGCGGCGTACCGCGCGGGCGCGGGACTGGTGACTGTGGCTTCCGTGGAGGAAGTGGTTTCAATTGTCCAGCAAAGCGCGCCGGAGGCAACGTGCAAGATTTTAAGCGGCGAGGACGGGCAACTTAACAGGCGCAGCGCTTTTGACGCGGCGAGGATGTTAAAAGGCAAGACGGCGCTGGCGATAGGCCCGGGCATAGGCTCGGGAGCGGAGCTTAGCGAAGCCGTGTTCGAGATCATAAAAAACCATCCCATAACAAAGGTAATCGACGCGGATGCTATAAACGCGTTGGCTGACAACACGGACGTATTGCTTGAAACAGAGGGGGACGTGATACTTACCCCGCACGTGAAGGAGTTCTCGCGGATAACGGACAAAAGCGTGGAAGAAATACTGGCGGATCCGCTGGGCCTCGCCAGGGATTTCGCGAAAAAATATGGAGTCACGCTCCTTTTGAAGGGCGCTACAACAATAGTGGCGTCAGGTGAAGGCCAGGCGGCGCTGGTGTGCGCGGGCAGCCCGGGGATGGCGAAAGGAGGCAGCGGGGACGTTCTCACGGGGGTCATAACCGGTCTCGCAGCGCAGGGGAAAAGCGCGTTTGAGAGCGCTGTGATGGGCGCATATTTTGCGGCTTCGGCGGGCGAGCTGGCCACGGAAAAGTACGGTGAATACTCCATGACGCCCATGGATACAATATACTTCATCGGCGAGGTGATGAAAAAGTCGATTGCGCATAAAGAATCTGCTCCTAAGGCACAGGAAGAAAAAAAACTGCCGTACGGCGAACATATATTAGCAAAGGCGAAAAAGCACGAGAATACGCGGCCTGAAATACCTGTCTACTATGATAAGACAGCGGAACAGGCACTGGCCGAGATAGAAGAACGGGAAGCGGCGCGGGAGTTTAACAAAGAGGTCAAAGAAGAGTTGCTGAATTCTGAAAAGCCGGGCGAAACAACAAGAAGGCGTATCGGCTGATATAAATACGGTTTATAACTTAAGCGATGGAGGTGTGATAATGAGAAAAACAAACTGGGGAATTTGGGGAACGGGTTACATTGCGGGCCGGGTGGCTCAGGCGATGGGTTATACCCAAAGCTGCAACCTTCACAGCGTGTTGTCCAGATTCCAGCAAAAAGCGGACGAGTTTGCGCAGAAATACGGCGTGCCCTACGCTTACGGCGACATAGATGAAATGCTGAGCGACGAGGCGCTGGACGCCGTATACATAGGGACGCCCAACGCTTCGCACATTGATCACGCCATTGAATGCCTCAAAAGGGGCAAGCATGTGTTGTGCGACAAGCCCATGGTGACCAATTCGGGCGATATGGACAAGCTGCTGGACGCGGCGAAAAGTTCCGGCAAGTTTTTGATGGAAGGGATGTGGACGCACTTTATACCCGTGGTGCAGAGTGTGAAAGACTGGATAGCGGGCGGCTTGATAGGCAGGCCGTTAAGATGCAATGTCAACTTTTCGATCGTATCTCCGCAAGACGGCTGGAGATGGAAAGACGGCGTGGACGGCGGCGCTTTGCTGGACCTTGGCGTGTACTGCCTTACCATGGCGTCCATAGCGTTCGGGCTGGACCCGGCTGCCATAGAAAGCACGGCATACATAAAGGACGGCACTGATATAGCTAACAGCACTATCCTGAAGTACCGTAACGACCAAATAGCCGCGTTCTCCTGCGCGCTCGACTGTGAGAGCGACCATAAGGCCATAATAGCGGGCGACAAGGGCTACATTGTCGTTAAAAATCCGTTTTACGCGCCGAAAGACGCGTTGCTGTACAATTACGTGGAATCAAACGCCATAAGCCCGGAGTCGAACTCTAAGTTCATAGAGAACGCCAACCAGTCGTATCCCTCAACTGGTTTTCAGTTTGAACTCGACCACGTGAGCGCCTGCATACGGGAGGGCCGGAAGGAATCGCCCGTTATCCCGCTCGGATGGTCCAGGCAGATGATGAAGCTGATGGAGAAAATCAGGAGCAAGTGGTGAGGGAAAGCGTAAATTGGGTTCGGACGCTTGCCCGGCACGCTTGAAATTCTTGCGTGGGGAATATATACTGTGAAAGGATAATAAGGTTGAAAGAGCTTCAACCTTATAATTGAACTGGCGCGTGCTATAAATTCGCCTGCGGCGAATATGCACATGCGCAAAGAACCATATTATACGCCTTGCCCGGCTCACACTTGGCGGCTATGGTTCTTTAGTGGAAATTTGTGAGCCGGAAAGGCTAATGGTTCTTAATATGAAAGTTGCCGTAGTAATGGGTTCGGGGAGCGACTATCCGGTGGTGGAGGCCGCGGTAAAGACGCTCCAGGCCTTCGGCGTGGAGGTGGAGGCGCGGATAATGTCGGCCCACCGCAGCCCGGAACTGGCCACGGAATACGCTAAAAACGCTAAATCCAACGGCATTGAAGTAATAATAGCCGCGGCAGGCAAAGCGGCGCACCTTGCCGGTGTGATAGCCGGGCATACGACGTTACCGGTAATAGGGATCCCCATAAAGTCCTCGTTTATGGACGGAATGGACTCGCTGCTGTCCACGGTTCAGATGCCGGAGGGCATTCCGGTGGCGACGGTTGCCGTAAACGGCGCGAAAAACGCCGCGCTGCTCGCCGTGCAGATGCTTGCGTTAAAGTATGACACGCTGAACAGCTTGCTGGAAGGTTTCAAAACAAACATGTATGAAAAAGTAGTTTTAGCGGATGAGAAACTGCAAAAGGAGATTTTTAATGGCAGTGAAAACTGAACAAATGTACGAAGGTAAGGCTAAGAAGGTTTACCTTACTGACGATCCGGATCTCGTTATAGTAGATTACAAGGATGACGCGACGGCTTTTAACGGAATAAAAAAAGGTACGATAGTGGGCAAGGGCGTTGTCAACAATAAAGTTTCTAACCATATGTTCAAGCTCCTCAGTGAGCGCGGAATACCCACTCATTTTGTGGAGCAGCTCAGCGACAGGGAAACGCTCGTCAAAAAGGTTTCGATAGTGCCGGTGGAAGTGATAGTAAGGAATATAGCGGCCGGCAGCATTTCAAAGCGCCTGGGCATACCCGAGGGTACAAAGCTCAAAACCACGGTCCTTGAATATTCGTACAAGGACGACGCGCTCGGAGACCCGATGATAAACGACTACCACGTGTACGCCATGGAACTGGCCACGCGTGAAGAGCTTCAGAAAATAGCCGGATATTCGTTCAGGATAAATGAGATAATGACGGAATACTTAAAGCGGTTCGATATCGAGCTAATTGACTTCAAGTTGGAGTTCGGAAGGTATAATGGCGATATAGTTCTGGCCGACGAGATTTCGCCGGACACCTGCCGCTTCTGGGACAGCAAGACGGGCAAAAAGCTCGATAAGGACAGGTTCAGGCAGGACCTTGGGGAAGTGGAAGACGCTTATCAGGAGATACTGAAAAGATTGATGGGGGAATAGGGAACGGGGATGATTTTTAACACGCGGTACAACTATGAAAGAATAAAGCCCAAGCACGACGTGATGCCCGAAGAGTGCGGAGTGTTCGGGATATTCATGAACGACAAGATATACGACCCCGCTGAGGCGGCGTACCTGGGGCTGTTCGCACTGCAGCACAGGGGGCAGGAAAGCGCGGGAATAGCGTCCATGTGCGGGGACGCCATAAAAGTCCATAAGGGTATGGGACTGTGCGCCGAGGTGTTCAAGGATAACCTTGGAAAGCTTTTGGGAGGACAGATAGCCGTGGGCCATGTCCGCTATTCTACGAGCGGCGACAGCCTGCCCGCCAACTCCCAGCCGCTGGTTATGTCTTACCGCAGCGGCAAAATGGCCATAGCGCACAACGGCAACCTTATAAACTCCGGCATGCTTCGTGAAAAAATGGAAGACGAGGGCGCTATATTCCAGACGACTATAGACACGGAAGTCATGGCGACTCTCATCGCGCGTTTCTCCAAAGACGGCGTCATTGAAGCGATAACAAAGATGATGAAGGTTGTGCGGGGCGCGTACGCGCTGGTTGTCATGACCAAAGACGAGCTCATAGGCGTAAGGGACCCGTTGGGCGTGCGCCCGCTGGCGCTCGGAAAGCTGGACAACAGTTAAGTGCTCGCCTCCGAGTCTTGCGCCTTCGATACCATAGACGCCGAATTTATAAGGGACGTGCACCCCGGCGAGATAGTGGTTATAAACAAAGACGGGCTGAAATCGTACCAGGCGATGCCGTCCATGGATACGTCGCTGTGCGTGTTCGAATACGTATACTTCGCACGGCCCGATTCGGACATAGACGGAATAAGCGTTTACAAGTCACGGGAGATGATGGGCAAAAAGCTGGCGCAGGCGTTCCCCATTGAGGCAGACCTTGTCAGCGGGGTGCCCGACTCGGCGACCCCCGCCGCCTCCGGCTACGCGGCCGAGAGCGGCATACCTTTCACCAAGGCGTTGGCCAAAAACAGGTATGTGGGCAGGACGTTTATCCAGCCCTCACAGGCCCTGCGCGAGCGGGGAGTGAAGTTAAAGCTCAACGCGATGAAGCGCAACGTACACGGCAAAAAACTGATACTCATAGACGATTCTATCGTGCGTGGCACCACGAGCAAAATAATAGTTGAGATGCTGCGGCTGGCGGGAGCGCGCGAAGTACATATGCAGATAAGCTCGCCGCCCGTGACCTGTCCCTGCTTTTTCGGGATAGACACGCCGTCGCACGAACAGCTTATAGGCTCAAAGAAGACGGTGGAGGAGATAAGGCAGATAATAGGAGCGGATACGCTGAGCTACCTCTCCATAGAGGACCTTTTGAAGACCGTGGAGGGAGCGGGCTGCAATTTCTGCACGGGTTGCTTTGACGGAAGGTACCCAATGGACATAAAGGAAGCGCTCAAGGAAACCGA
>JAVBSU010000013.1:0-6253 GCA_031556555.1 Christensenellaceae bacterium | reverse complement strand
CCGTAAATCATGTCCATTATCAGAAGGCCGCTGAAAAGGTTGCCGAAAAGCCGGCAGGCCAGCGATATGGGCACCGCGATGTCCGCTATTATGTTTATGGGCAGCATGAAAGCCTTTGGCTTCAAATAAGTTTTCAGCCAGCCGCCGACGCCCTTGTAGCGTATGGGATAAGCCATCATGAGTACGAACGATATGAGCGCCAGTCCTATAGTGCAGTTAAGGTCGGTCGCGGGCGAGCGTATGCCCATGAACTCCGTGAGGCCGCCTATGATTATGAACGTGTATATAGTGAGTATATACGGGGCGATGGACTCGCCGTATTGCCCCATTACGTTGACGGAGAACTTCCTTACGCCGCCTATAGCCATCTCCAGGAGGTTTTGCAGGCCCCTGGGCACTTTATCGAATTTTTTTAATAATACAAACTTAAACAAAAGGCCGAGAACTATAATAACAGCCGTCACGCAGTAAGCGGTAATAACGGTTACGCTAATCTGAAAGCCGCCAAATATAGTTACTTTATCCGGCGATATGCCTGGCATTTCCATTATTCGCCACTCTCCTCTTTCTGTAGCGCCATGAATTTCCTGTTCGCGCGTATGTTGCTTATTATCGGCATGCCGATCATTGCGATAGCCAACCCTCCGGCGCACCACAGCACCGATTCAATGCTCACGTACTTGGCTAGAAGCCACAGCACAAGCAAAATAAGCGCCAATTTACCTACGGATATCAAAATACCCAACGGTATATTGGTTTTGCTCTTTGTCATCATTTCGACTGATTTTCTGAGTACTAAAACCTGAAATACTCCCAGCGCCAGCCCGATAAGAATTCCTACCATGACGAACTCCATCCCCCCTGGTTCTATTGTAAAACAAGCGTCAAATCTGCTGCTTTACAGCCTAATCAGAACCTTTCAAACTCTTAGTTTAGCTTCATTTATCGACTATTGCAAATCGTTTTATATTGAAATCGGTCAAAAAACGATCAAATTTCATGTTTGCGAGGTTTTGCTTCTAAATATTAATGTATATCTATAGTTTAGTTAATATGTCTCAAAATAACAGCTAGACTGCTCCGGAAAGACATTCAGTACCCCGGAAGAAGGTTCCTTCCGGTAGGCGCCCGTGACCATTACGGCAAAATCCTCTATACCGGCGCCAATGTCGAAAGCGGCGTCCGTTGGCCTGACATCAACGCTGTTTTTCCGCACATCCACGGCGTAGGTACAATCCCTTTCCAGGAAGGGGTCTTCTACGCGTATGACGAACGAGGCGTCGCCCCGGTAAGTGTAGCGCTTTAGCATGATGAAAGGGTTCACCACCCTCATCATGGTGAATTCCTCCACCCCTTCGCCGCCCGCCCGCGCCGGCATGAAGTATCTAAGGCGCTTCGGCCCGGCGCAACTAAGAAGCGCCTCTATCCGGCTTTCATCAGGCGAGATGGCCTCTATGAAATCGTAGGTTTCATCCTCTTCGTAGTAAAGCGCGTAAGCGGGCTCATTCCCGTCCTCATACACGACCCCGCCGCCATCCGAAAAAAGCAGCCTCAGCCAGGCCGTGAACCTTTCCGCGCTCCTGATAAAACAGTCGTCGAATCCCTCGACGTAACGGCTGTAAGCTCCGTAAAGCTTTTCAACCGGCAGCCCATCAAGGCTTTTCGCCACCTTCGCTCCGCCGGCAGCCTCCGCTGGCGGAACTTCAAAACGCCGCACATACGACACTGTGGCGTATCCGAACTTTCTGTAGAAGCTGTGCAAAAACGGATGAAGGTACGTGACCGCCCTGCCGTCTTCTTCCATGTAAAGCAGGGCGCGCTTAATAAGCTTTTTCATCAGATTTTTATTCCTGGCTTCCGGCATGGTCGCGCAGCCGGCCAAAAAATAAGCCCGGCTGTCGTAGAGCGACAGCCGGGCGCCAAAATCCAGCATAAAAAGATCGGACAGCAGCCGTCCGTCTTCGAATAACCCCAGGCCATCCCCGTATCTCGCGGCGCTTGTAAAGTATTCGTCAATGAAACTATCGGAATCCCCGAAGCATGTACGCCACACGCTCTTAACCTGCGTCCGGTCAGCTTCGCAAAGCCACCTTAAATCCATAAGGCAAGAACCATTAGCCTTTCCGGCTCACAAAATCCATTTGAAGAACCAAAACTGCCATATGTGAGCCGGATAAGGCGTATAAATGGTTCTTCGCGCATGTGCGTATTCGCCAAAGGCGAATTGACCGCACGCGCCAATATAATTATTAGGTTGAAATTCTTTCAACCTAACCCCTGTTCAGCAATACGTCATACTTGTCCAGCATGTAGGCGGGGTGATACGAACGTTTGGCCTTACGTATGCCCGGCACTCCCATGTCTTCCGCCCTGTTTATGTACGTTGCGTCGCTCCAGAAATTCGCGGCGAACTCCCTGTTTATGAAAGCGTATATGCCGTCGTAGTTGCTGTCCGCCTTTTCTATGTGTATTATTGCGGTGTCGCCGTTTATCCGCTCCCCGAAGGAAAACGCGGCGACCTCGCCGCCAACCTTCACAACGCAGCCTTTAAAGCCGAGTTCCGCGTAATTATCCAGCGCGTTTAACACCGAGACGTATTCTTCTTCTATCTCGCGCTCGGAAAAATCCTTTCCCTTAGCCCAGTTCTTCTGTAGCTTTAGGCACTCGTCCCTGTACTTTGGCGAGTACTCTTCTATTTCGCCGCCATACTTCCTGATGAAAGCGCTTATGTGGTTCCTCTTGGAATGGTACTTCTTCCCCCGAAGCTCGATAAGGTCGCTCGTCCTGTACACGTATTCCGAGTTGTAAGCGTCGTAGGAAAACCTGTACCGGTCCCCGCAGTCCCGCCTTATTTTATCTACGACGGCGGCGGTCGCGCACTTTATGTAAAAGCCTCCGTAAACGTCGTTCATGTACTCCTCGCACATCAGCATGTACGGCAGTACCGGTTCGTCGCAATCCCGGACGAACGGCGGCACCAGGAGCGGCCGGTAAATATCGCTGTCCATGGATACGAAAAGGGCCCCGCCGCTAACAGCCATGCGGATGTCCCATGCGTGCTGCCATATATATAGGTTGGAAAAAGACGCCTCCGAGTGGTTGTAGCCACAAGGGCGCACATAGCTATAAAACAGGTCTTTATTCTTAAGCATGAGCGGTTCAAAATTTAAATTCTGATTAACGCTCACACATCGCGATTCGCATTGCATACAAGTCCTCTCTCCGCGTCCAGTTTAACCGTTGTCCCGCTCTTTAAAAGCTGCGTTGCGCTCACCGCGTCAACAAGCACCGGCTTCTCCAGGGCCATGCCCACTATGGCGGCGTGCGATTCCCTGCCGCCCTCTTCAGTTATTATACCCGCGGACCGCTTCATTAAATCCAAAATAGCGTTGGAAGTCCTGGGAATCACAAGTATGTCGCCTTCTTTGAAATTCTGCCGCGCCTCGTCTTCCGTTTGGGCGACGCAAAGGTTGGCGAACGCGCACAGGTCGTTTATGCCCGTTCCCTTGACGAGGACGTCGCCTACCATGTGCACTTTCAAGAGGTTGGTCATGCCCGGCACGCCTAAAGGTATGCCCGCGGTGATGACAACCAAATCGCCGTTCTTTAAGTAACCTTTCTCCCGGGCATTGTTGACTGCAGTGTCAAAAAGCTCGTCCGTTATCTTTTTTTCGTCCATGGCCAGGGGCGTAACTCCCCAGGACATATTGAGCTGCCTTAAGACCACAGGGTCGGGCGAGCTGCCGATTATGGGTATGGACGGCCGGTACTTTGAAACCATGCGCACCGCCTGGCCGGATTTTGTCACCGCTATTATAGCGGACGCGCCGAGGTCATAGGCCGTCGAGCACGCGGCGTGCGAAATGGCGTTCGTTATGTCGTAGCATTCGGGCAGGCCTTCGGTTTCCAGCCGCTTCCTGTAGTCTATGTCGTTTTCCGCGCGCACCGCTATCCTCGCCATCGTTTCCACCGACTCCACGGGATACCTGCCCGCCGCCGTTTCTCCCGAAAGCATTATGGCGCTTGTCCCGTCGAATATCGCGGTGGCCACGTCCGTCGTCTCCGCCCGCGTGGGCCGCGGATTGTGCATCATGCTGTCCAGCATCTGCGTAGCGGTGATAACAAGCTTGCCTGTCCGGTACGCTTTCTTTATCAGCCTCTTCTGCATAATGGGCACGTCCTCAAGGGGGATCTCGACTCCCATGTCTCCCCTGGCGACCATGATGCCGTCGGCCGTCCTAAGTATGTCGTCTATGTCTTCCACGCCCTGCCTGTTTTCTATTTTCGCTATTACCTTGATCTTTTCGGCCTTGTTTGCGTTGAGCAGTTTCTTTATGTCTATTATATCCTGCGCGTTCCTCGTAAACGATGCCGCTATGAACTCGAATTCATGCTTGGCGCCGAATTCTATGTCGTCTACATCCTTATCGCTAAGGTACTGCATGGTCACTTCCACGCCCGGCACGTTGATCCCTTTCTGGTTTCCCAGCACTCCCCCGTTCACTACCTTCAAACGGATATCGCTGCCGTCCACTTCCACAACTTTAAGCGCTATGAGCCCGTCGTCCACTAGCACCGTATCGCCCGGTTTAAGGTCTCCCGGGAGCGTTTCGAGGGATTCAGATACTATCGTGTCGTCCCCCTCCACTTCGTTTGTCGTGAGCGTGAACATCTGCCCTTCCACAAGCGTGGCGCTGCCGCCCTTAAGCCTGCCCGTGCGTATCTCGGGGCCGCGCGTGTCCAGCATGCATGGCAGGTATACGCCCATCTTCTCGCTTATGCGCCGCACGCGCGTAAGCCTTTCAAGCTGCTCTTCGTGAGTCCCGTGGGAAAAATTGAACCGCGCGACGTCCATGCCCGCCATAAGCATCTCTTTTATGATCTTGTCGTCGTCGCATGCAGGCCCCAGCGTACAAACAATCTTGGTTTTTCGCATTATATCTCCTCATATCTCATCTATCCGTACCTGCCCGTAATATTCTTTGTACAGTTCGGGTGTGCACAGCCTCGTACCTTCCAGAGTTATGGAAGCTGTTGCCGCCGCCACGCCCGCCCTGAGCGCCTCGCCGATGGGGCCACCCATGTTCGCCACTATTCCGGCCACCATTGAGTCCCCCGCTCCCACAGTCGACTTCACTTACACCTTGAGCGGTTGAGCCTTGTAGGCCGCGTTCCTGTTCATTATCATCGCGCCGCCGCCCCCCATTGAGACGGCAATTAGCTCCACACCCTTATTTAGTAAACCCGCGCACACAGCTTTTAACTCGTTTATTGCGTCCGGTTTTTTGCCGGTCAGGTCGCAAAGTTCGTCGGCGTTGGGCTTTATGAAGTATGGCCGGCTCCCGACTCCCAGCACGAGCGCCTCGCCCGAAGCGTCCAGCGCGCACAGCACGCCCTTGGCGTTGAGCCCGGTTATAAGGTCCGCATAGTAAGAGCTCGGGCAACCGGGCGGCAGGCTGCCCGTTAACACGGCTGTATCGCCTTTCGCGCAAGTATCAACTACCATGCTCTTTATTTTTTCGAGAGCGTCCCCGCCTATAACCTGCCCCGGTTCGTTTATTTCAGTCACAACGCTCGTAGCGCCGTCAAAGATCTTTATGTTCGTGCGCGAAATCCCATTGAGCTCAACGAATTCATGGCCGATGCCGAAAGAATTCAGCCTTTCTGTGATTATAGCGCCGTCCGATTTGAAAAGCGCGCCCAGCACCACCGCTCCGCGCCCCAGCGCCTTTAAGACTACGGCGGTGTTAATCGCCTTTCCCGCGCCGTCGGTAATTAGTTTTCGCGGCCGGTTAGTCCCCCCGGGCACAAAGCGGTCCAGGTAGATTGTTTTATCTATCGTAGGGTTTAAGTATATACAGTAAATCACGGTTTTCTCCCCCAAATACAGTTTTTAATTATACACCCTTACATATTATACGGCAACTGAGATATAATAGTAATTGTAATTATTAATAAATAAAGGTTGATTGGTATGAGTATGATGAAGACCGCAATACTGTCCTGCTACGTATTTTATGATGAAGTGCAAAGGACGCTCAAGGATAAAGGCGTTCCCGTGGTGCTGGTCGAACAGGGCATACACGACTACGCCGACCACGACAGGATGCGCGCGGTATTACAGAAGCACATAGACGATATTGAGGAAAAATATTCTCCCGAAAGGATACTGCTGCTATACGGCTACTGCGGAGGCGGCGTCGTGGGACTTACGGCAAAAAACGCGGAGCTCGTCCTTCCGCGCGTGCACGAC
>JAVBSU010000015.1:0-3831 GCA_031556555.1 Christensenellaceae bacterium | reverse complement strand
ATCCTTTATGATCTGTTCGTCCTCCTCGGGCGCGGTAACCGAACTCACGCCAAAGGAAGCGATGGCGATCCCCCTTTGCTCAGTCCACTTTTTTGAGAGGACTTCGTTTAAAGCCTCGGAAAGCTCCATGGTATGCCCGGGCAAGGCGCTGTACCTAATACCCATCTCGGATATCT
Organism: Christensenellaceae bacterium; assembly: GCA_031556555.1. Classification (GTDB taxonomy): domain Bacteria; phylum Bacillota; class Clostridia; order Christensenellales; family Christensenellaceae; genus UBA5399. The sequence continues at coordinate 3,655 of JAVBSU010000015.1, read as the reverse complement.
TTGCGAAGGCGGGCTGCATAGCCGTCATGAGCTCCGTCCTAAGCTGCGGTTCCACTTCCTCGCGCGTGTACTCTTCTTCCACGTTTCCGCTGACGTTAGTGTAAAACAGCAGCGGGTTAACTATTTTGTAAGAGTACTCGCCGTGGCAGCGTATGGCTATGTCCATGTCGAGGCCGATGTTCTTGTCTATGACCCTGAAAGGTATCGGGTTGGGCGTGCCGTACTTGTTTCCCATTATTTCTTTTGTGTTGAAGTAATAAACGCGCTGGTCCTTGGGCGCGTCGCCGCCGAATGTGAAACGCTTGCCAACGTTGTCGAACGTCGCCCTTAAGTTGTTGCCGAAACCGCCGTAAAACAGGCTGGGTTCGGTCGATGTGTCGTAGAGGAACTCCCCGGGCTCCCCCGAGAACTCCACGATTTTGCCCTGGTCGACGATTATCATGAACTGGCCTTCGTTCACCGCCACGAGCGACCCGTTGCTGATTACGTTTTCGTCCCCTTTTTTGTTTGAAGTGCGCTTTTTGTTTGTACGCTTGACGCCCTTTGCCACAAGCACTTCAGCGGGCAGCGATTCGCAGTAAAAGTACTCCCGCCACTGATCCGCCGCAACGCCTCCGGCCGCGCCTGCCAATGCCTTTATTAATCCCATAACGCTTATCTCCTAAACAGTATATTGAAATGTTTTCCTGATTATATCATATTATTGTTGTAAGTCACAGCACTTAGCGTAAAAATTATACTGGCAAAATATAGCGTGAACATCCGTTTCAATTTCGCCTATTATACCGCGCGATATGCCGGCGGGGGATTCCCCATCGATTTTTTTTGCCCTTTAGCGTATTTTGTTGTATAATATACCGGATTTAGAAAGAATGAAGGAGAAGGAAAATGAGAGTAGCTTTCGGATGCGACCACGGCGGCTTCGTGTTGAAAAAAGAAATAATGGAATACCTGCACGAAAAGGGCCACAAAGTGCTGGATTTCGGCACGGACAGCGAGCGGAGCGTGGACTTTGCGCCATACGCCGAGAACGTTTGCCTGGCCATAAAAAATGGCGATGCGGACACGGGCATACTCGTGTGCGGCACGGGCGTTGGGATATCCATTTCAGCCAACAAAATAAGCGGCATAAGATGCGCTCTTGTGTCGGACACTTTCACCGCGCACGCGACAAGGGAACACAACAACGCTAACGTCCTGGCTTTGGGCGGAAGGGTTATAGGCCCCGGCCTTGCGGTGGATATAGTGGATATTTTCCTGAACACGGAATTTTCAAGCGAAGAGAGGCACCAGCGCCGGATAGATTCTATAACCGCGCTCGAACTCAAGAGACTGTAAGCAAAAAGGGAAAGGAAGGATAGCATATGGGGAAGACGCACATACTCGACCACCCGCTGCTCCAGCACAAGGTGTCGCTGGTGCGGGATGAAGAGACCAGCGTGAAGGAGTTCCGCGAGCTCATAAAAGAGATCGCCATGCTCATGGTGTACGAAGTAACGCGCGACGTGCCGCTAAAGGAAATCGAAGTCAAGACCCCTGTCGCCCACGCGAAAACAAAGGTAATGGCGGGCAGGGCGCCCGGCATAATTCCCGTGCTCCGGGCGGGCCTTGGAATGGTTGACGGCGTACTAGACCTCATCCCCTCCGCTAAAGTCGGCCACATAGGCGTGTACCGCGACCCCGAGACCTTAAAGCCCGTGGAGTACTACTGCAAGCTGCCCAGTGATTCGCACGAGCGGGATCTCATAATCCTCGACCCTATGCTGGCTACTGGCGGCAGCGCCATCGACGCCATAAGCCTCGTGAAAGAGAAGGGCTGCAAGTCCGTCAAGTTGGTGTGCATAATCGCCGCGCCCGAGGGCATACGCGCCGTCGAGCAGGCCCACCCCGACGTGGACATATACATAGCCGCCAAAGACGAAAGCCTGAACGGCCACGGCTACATCGTCCCCGGCCTCGGAGACGCGGGTGACCGGCTGTTTGGAACAAAATAACATGAATATAAAAACAGAAATAATAAACGAGATAGCGGAAATAACAAATATGGACGCGGCCGTTATAGCCGAAGCCGTCGAAACTCCGCCCAACCACGACATGGGCGACCTGGCGCTGCCCTGCTTCAAGCTGGCTAGGGAACTTAAAAAAGCGCCTCCAGCGATTGCTGCGGATATTGCCGGACGCTTCGGCAAGCCCGCCTTCATCTCGGAAGTCAAGGCCGTGGGCGGCTACCTTAACTTTTTCTACGACCGCGGTTTTTATATCAACCATATGATGGAACGGTTAATCGCCGCGGGCAAGGACTGGGGCAAATCGGACATGGGCGCGGGCAAGACGGTGGTCATAGACTACTCATCCATAAACATTGCAAAGCCTTTCCACATCGGCCACCTATCCAGTACGGCCATAGGCGGGGCGCTTTATAAAATCTACAAATACCTCGGCTACAACGCGGTGGGCGTCAACCACCTCGGCGACTGGGGCACGCAGTTCGGCAAGCTCATAGCGGCGTACAAGCTCTGGGGCGACGACTCCTCCATAAACGAACACCCAATGGACGCCATGCTCAAGCTTTACGTGCGCTTCCACAGCGAGGCAAAGGAGAACGAGGCGCTCAATGATGAGGGCCGAGCGTGGTTCAAGAAAATAGAAGACGGCGACGAAGAAGCGCTCAGGATATTCGGCTGGTTCTCCGAACTTACCCTCAGGGAGGCCCGGCGCATCTACGGCCTACTGGACATAAGCTTCGACTCGTACGCGGGCGAGAGCTTTTACAACGACAAGCTCGCCGCGGTCATAGGCGAACTCAAAGCAAAGAACCTCCTGACCGAAAGCGAAGGCGCGTACGTCGTGCGGCTGGAGGAATACGGCCTGCCGCCCGCCATAATAGTAAAGTCGGACGGCGCTACGCTGTACATGACGCGCGACATCGCGGCCGCCGAGTACAGGCACGTTACTTACGGTTTCCACAAAAACCTCTACGTCGTGGCCTACCAGCAAAACCTGCACTTCAGGCAGCTTTTCGCCGTGTTGGAGAAAATGGGCAAGGGCTATGCCAAAGACTGCGAGCACATCGCGTTCGGCATGGTCTCATTAGAGGACGGGACGCTGTCCACGCGCGAGGGCAAGGTGCTACTGCTGGAAGACGTGCTCAACAAGGCGGTTGAGCGCACTATCGAGATCATAGACGAGAAGAATCCCGATATAGAAGATAAAGCGGCGATAGCGCGCGATATCGGCGTGGGCGCGGTGATCTACTCCACTCTCTCCCAAAGCAGGATAAAGGACATAACGTTCTCCTTCGACCGCGTGCTTAACTTCGACGGCGAGACCGGCCCCTACGTACAGTACACGCACACGCGCTGCGCCAGCGTACTGCGGCGCGCTGGTGAGAGGAGCGGCAGCGCGGACTATTCGGCGTTAGGCAACGATGAAGCCGTGGCAGTCCTAAAGCTGCTTGAGGAATTTCCTGAAACGCTTGCCGCCGCGATAGACAAGAACGAGCCTTTCTACGTCACGCGCAACATAACGGCGCTGGCGCAGGCATTCAACAAATACTATTACGAGCACAAGATAATTGACGATGATATAGAAAAGACAAACGCGCGGCTGGCGCTTACAAGCGCCGTCAGGGACGTTATAAAACGCGGGCTTACGC
>JAVBSU010000010.1:0-11402 GCA_031556555.1 Christensenellaceae bacterium | reverse complement strand
TGTTGCTATTATGTTACGTGATAAATATAGTTAAGGAGTAAGTTAATATGAATATATGGCACGATATATCGTCGGCCAGGATAACAAGCGAGGACTTTGTCGCCGTTATAGAGATACCAAAAGGCGGCAAGTCCAAGTACGAGCTAGATAAGGAAACCGGGCTTTTAAAGATGGACAGGGTGCTGTTCACCTCTACTGTATACCCCGCCAACTACGGCTTCATCCCCCACACCTACGCGGAGGACAACGACCCGTTGGACGTCCTGGTCATATGCTCTGAGACCATATTCCCCATGACGCTCGTCCAGTGCTACCCCATAGGCGTCATAAAGATGATAGACGACGAACAGAGCGACGAGAAAATAATAGCCATACCCTTCGGCGACCCCATGTACAACGCATACAGGGGCATTAGCGCCCTGCCCGCGCACGTATTGGACGAGATGACGCACTTTTTCGAAGTGTACAAGACCCTTGAGCACAAGCACACCACGGTGCGCGAAGTACGGGGCAGGAGCGAGGCGGTTGAGATAATCGACGCCTGCATAAAAAACTACAACGCAAAATTCCCGCAAACCGGCGGACAGGCGGATTTCTAGAGGAGGGCATATGGAAAAGAAGACGGCGCTGTACGGTAAGCACATACAGGGGGGCGGCAAGATGGTCGAATTCGCGGGCTACCTTTTGCCCGTCCAGTACCAGGCGGGCATAATCGCCGAACACAAGGCTGTCAGGGAACGCGCAGGGCTGTTCGACGTGTCCCACATGGGCGAGTTCCTGCTGGAGGGAGAGCACGCTCTTGCCGCGCTGAATCACCTTTTAACCAACGACTTTACCGGCATGGCGGACGGCGCTTGCCGCTACAGTCCCATGTGCTACGAAGACGGCGGCGTCGTGGACGACCTTCTCGTCTACAAGTTCGACGGCACAAAGTACTTGCTTGTGGTCAACGCCGCCAATAAAGACAAGGATTTCGAGTGGATGGCTTCAAACCTCCCGGACGGCGCCGGGCTCAAAGATATTTCGGATTCCATCGCGCAGCTCGCGCTGCAGGGGCCGCTGGCGGCTGAAATACTTGGCAAGCTTTCCGGCTGCCTTCCCGGGAAATACTACACGTTCATCGACAGCTGCATGGTTGCGGGCGTGGACTGCCTGGTTTCGCGCACCGGCTACACGGGCGAGGACGGCTTTGAAATCTACTGCGATAACGGTGACGCGGAACGCCTTTTTGACGCTATAGTGGAGGCCGGAGGCGATAGCCTGACGCTGTGCGGCCTCGGCGCGCGGGACACGCTGCGCCTGGAGGCGGGCATGCCGCTTTACGGGCACGAGCTTAGCGCCGACATAACGCCAAGGGAAGCGGGGCTTGGCTTCTTCGTTAAGATGGACAAACCCGGTTTCATCGGCAAGGACGCGCTGGAACCCGCAAGGACGCGCAAGCGCGTGGGGCTTGTTTTAACCGGCAGGGGCATAGCGCGCGAGGGCGCGAAAGTTTTCTCGGGCGATGAGGAACTTGGTTTTGTAACGTCCGGCACGATGTCTCCCACTCTCAATGTGGCCATCGCAATGGCGTACATCCCCGCCTCCTTCGACGGCGCGGCTGTGGAAGTTGAGGTCAGGGGCAAGCGCATACCGGCCGACGTGGTGAAGACGCAGTTTTACGCGCCTGAGAAAAAATAGTCGAAATCGAAACCTGATTGATATAAGGAGAATAAGTATGAGATATGTACCCGCCTCCCGCGAGGAGGAGCGGCGGCTTTTTGCCGCTGTAGGACAGAGCGGCGAGGATGGCCTTTTCGCCGGCATCCCCGGTGAAGTGAGGCTTACGCGCCCGCTCGATATCGAAGGCGGCATGGACGAAATCGCGCTCATGCGCGAACTTTCGGCGCTAGCTGGGAAAAATACCGTTTACAGCGACGTATTCATGGGCGCGGGCGCTTACCGCCACTTCATCCCCGCCGCCGTGGACGCAATATGCTCGCGCGGCGAGTTCGTTACCGCGTACACGCCCTACCAGTCGGAGATGAGCCAGGGCATACTCCAGAACATATTCGAATACCAGACCATGATCTGCGAGCTGACCGGGCTGGACGTATCAAACGCTTCCGTGTACGACGGCGCGGCCGCCGCGGGCGAAGGCTGCCGCATGGCTGTGGAACGCGGCAAGACGAAGGCGCTCATATCCGGGGCCGCCAATCCACAGTACATAGACGTGATAGGGACATACCTTGAGGCGGGCGGCGTCCAATGCGTCGTGACGGCGCAAGCGGGCGGAGTCACGGACATGGACGGCCTCGGCAGCCTTCTTGACGGTGAGACGGCCTGCGTGTACATACAGTCTCCAAATTACTATGGTCTCATAGAAGACGTGGGGCTCGCGGCGGAGCTGGCCCACTCCACGGGCGCGAAGCTCGTTATGGGCGTTAACCCCATAGCATCGGCGCTGTTCAAATCTCCCGGCGAACTCGGCGCGGACATAGCCACAGGCGACGGCCAGCCGCTGGGCTTGCCCACGGCTTTCGGCGGGCCGCATCTCGGCTTCATGGCCTGCAAAAAAGAGCTCATGCGCAAGCTTCCCGGCAGGATAGTGGGCCAGACGCAGGACGCGGAAGGCAGGCGCGCTTTCGTATTGACCTTACAGGCGCGCGAACAGCACATCCGCCGCGAGAAGGCGGGGAGCAACATCTGTTCAAACCAGGCGCTATGCGCTCTCAGAGCCGCCGTTTACATGAGCCTTATGGGAAGCTCCGGTATTGCCGGCGTGGCGAGGAAATGCTACGCCAACGCGCACTACCTTATGGAGCGGCTGGAAATGGCAGGCTTCGCAAAGGTGCACCGAGGCGAGTTCTTCCACGAATTCCTCACCTCTTCGCCAATTGAACCCCATGAGCTGCAAAAGCTGCTCGATGCGCGCGGCATACTGGGCGGCTTGCCGGTGGAAGACGGCAATATACTTTGGTGCGCCACTGAACTCAACGGCAAAGAGCAGGTGGACCGCCTGATGGATGCGCTTATGGAGGTAGCAGGATGAAACTTATATTTGAAAAGAGCAGGCCGGGGCGGGCCGCCGTTTCGCTTGACCCTTCCCCGCTTTGCGATATATTCCGGCCCGATCCCGCCAACCTGAGGGAGCAGCCGGCACGCCTGCCCGAAGCGGCCGAAGTGGACGTAGTCCGCCACTACACCGCGCTCAGCAAGCGCGCGTTCGGCGTGGACGACGGCTTTTATCCCCTTGGCTCGTGCACGATGAAGTACAACCCCAAGGTCAACGAAAAGGCGGCGGCGCTGCCCGGTTTCACAGACGTGCATCCCCTGCAACCCGAATACTCTGTCCAAGGCTGCCTGGAGCTCATGCACAGGCTTTCCTCCGCCTTAAACGAAGTGGCGGGCATGGACGCGACCAGCCTTGCCCCGGCCGCCGGGGCCCACGGCGAGTGGACTGGACTGCTTCTCATAAAAGCTTTCCACGAGGAAAACCGCGACGGCAAGCGCACAAAAGTCATAGTCCCCGACTCCGCGCACGGCACCAACCCCGCCAGCGCGGCCATGTGCGGCTACGAGACGGTATCGGTTCAGTCGGACGGGGACGGTTTTGTCGACCTCAACGCCCTTGAGGCGGCAATGGACGAGGACGTCGCGGCGCTCATGCTCACCAACCCCAACACCCTCGGGAAGTTCGAAAAGGACATCGTCCGCATATCCGAAATAGTGCACAACAAGGGCGGGCTGCTCTACTACGACGGCGCGAACATGAACGCTATTATGGGCGTGTGCCGCCCGGGAGACATGGGCTTTGACGTGGTGCACTGGAACGTGCACAAAACGCTGAGCACGCCCCACGGCGGTGGCGGGCCGGGAGGCGGGCCGGTGGGCTGCAAATCCTTCCTCGCGAAGTACCTTCCCCTGCCCACGGTAGAAAAAACGGACGATTCGTACCGCCTCAATTGCGGCGGGGACATGAGCATAGGCAGGGTAAAGGCGTTTTACGGCAACTTCCTGGTACTGGTCAGGGCTTTCGCGTACGTTCTCGCCCTCGGGCCCGCCGGGCTTAAGGACGCTTCCGTCAACGCCGTACTGAACGCCAACTACATGATGGCCGCGCTGTGCAAGTATTCCGACTACAAGTACACGGCGCCCTGCATGCACGAATTCGTTTTAAGCCTTGAGGGGCTCAGGAAGCGCACGGGCGTAAGCGCGCAGGACGTTGCCAAGGCGCTGATAGACCGGGGCATGCATCCGCCCACCATGTACTTTCCCCTCATAGTGAAAGAAGCGCTGATGCTGGAGCCCACCGAGACGGAAAGCATAGAGACGCTGGACGCCGCAATCGAAGCTTTCGGGGCCGTCATGGCGGAGGCCGAAGCTTCTCCTGAAACGCTGCACGCCGCGCCCGTAACCACGCCGGTCGGCCGTCCGGACGAAGTTGCCGCCGCGCGCAAACCAATATTGCGGGCGGAATTGGATCTGCCCAACGAATAATTAAAACACTTCCGGACGCTTGCCCGCATAAAAGCATTAGCGCGAAACATTTCCGGCCAAAGAACGCGGGATCGCACGTTGTGGTTTTGCAGATTTATGATTCGCGGCATGCTTCCGGGCGCTTGCCCGGTTTACAATTGTTAAGTCACAGGGTTTGCGGCAAATTGCCGCAAACCTCTTGTATTTCCCTTTAAACAGTGCTATCCTACATTATATGAACGGGGGAAAGCAAATTGCCATTTTTTTGTCTACTCCCGGGAAACTGCGTAAATATATACAATTGTAAAAAAACATATAAAACTATTTGCGGTAAAAGGAGGAAGAATTTATGTATCCGTTTGAACTTCAGATTCCCACAAAGATCATATTTGGCGAGGGCGAGGTCGCGAAAATCGGAGCGGAAGCCGCCGCCTTCGGCAAAAAGGCCATGCTCATAACGTACGGCGAGAGCTTTGTCAAAGAAGTCGGCTTTTACGATAAGGTCGCCAAAAGCTGCAAAGACGCGGGCGTGGAGCTTATAGAGTTCTTCGGCGTAAAGAGCAACCCCACAGCCGAACACGCTGCCAAGGGCATTGCCATTGCCAAAGAACAGAAGCCAGACGTGTTGATAGCGCTGGGCGGCGGCTCCGCGATGGATGAAACTAAGTACATCGGCCTGGGCGCGCTTTACGGCGGCGATCCCTGGGATTTCCCCACCGGCAAAGCCGAAATAAAGGAAACCCTGCCCACCATAGCCGTGGTCACCATACCCGCGACATCCTCCGAGCTCAACGGCACCTCCGTTATGTCCAATGAGACGCTGCAAAAGAAGATCGGTTTCGCCAATCCCGTCATGCGCTTTAAGACGTGCATACTCGACCCCGAACTGACGTACAGCATACCCATGGCGCAGACGGCGTACTCAGCGGCCGATATAGTTTCCCACCTTTTAGAGCACTACTTAGGGCACAGCCTGGGCTTCGCCCCTTACCAGGATCACTTCTGCGAGGGCGGCATACGCTCCATAATGGAGTGCATGGACAGGCTGCTTGAGGATCCGAAAGACAAGGACGCGCGCGCCGTAATGATGTGGCAGGCGGCCTTTGCGTGGAGCGGGTTTTACGATTCCGGCTTCGGCCTTCCGAGCTCCAACATACACATCCTCGGCCACTCGCTTTCCAACTTTTACGATACGCCGCACGGCGCGGCAATGTCCGTTACCATCCTCGGGACGCTGCGGTACTACCTTAAAGAGCGTACCGCCAAGTACGCCCAGTTCGCAAGGGAAGTTTTCGGCGTTCGCGACAAGGACGACATGATAGCCGCTTCGGCCGGAATAGCGGCGCTTGAGGCCTGGTTTAGAAAGATCGGCACGCCCACTACCCTCGCGGAAGCCAGGATAACCGATGCCGGCGCCATAAGCAAAATGGTTCCCGACGCGCTTGAAACGGCAATCGCCTGGGGCGAGCTTGAGGAGTACGGCTACAACGAGCAGATGCTCAAGGACATGTTCGAGCTTTGCAAGGGCTGGGGAGAGTACTAATCGGATTTGGCCGCTCAGACCGCGTTTGGCACTGTGGCCCCCATAACCGAGGACGAATACCTTTCGATGCAGGAGTAGGATGATAGAATTAAGCCATGTGACGCGGCGCTACGGCAACATGACGGCCGTCGATGACGTAAGCTTTAAAATTGAAAAGGGCGGTACAGTCGGCCTGTTAGGCCCCAACGGGGCGGGCAAGACGACCATAATGAAAATGCTCACCGGCTACCTTATGCCCAGCAGCGGCAGTATAACCGTGGACGGGATAAGCGTTATCGGCAACCCGCGCGAGGCGGCGGCGAAGATCGGCTTTTTACCAGAGCAACCGCCCCTCTACCTTGAGATGGACGTAATCTCCTACCTCCAATTCATGGCGGAGATAAAGCTCGCGGACAAAGCTTCGCGCACCGAACGCGTGGAAGAGATAATGGAAACGGTGCGCATTACGGAGGTCAAGAACCGCGTCATAGGCAACCTCTCAAAAGGCTACCGCCAGAGGGTGGGCCTGGCCCAGGCGCTTATGGGCACGCCGGAGATCCTCATACTGGACGAGCCGACCGTCGGCCTCGACCCGCGGCAGATAGCCGACTTCCGCTCGCTTATGGTGGAGATAGGGCGCGGCCGCACCGTCATTTTCAGCACGCACATACTCTCCGAAATAGACCTTGTGTGCGACATGGCTGTGATACTCAGCGAGGGAAAGCTCGTGGCCTACGACAGCGTCGAGAGCCTTGAGCAGGCTTCCATAAGCCGCAAGGGCGGCGACTCCTTCCTGTTGCATGTGCGCGCGGGTGCGGAAAAGGCGCAAAAAGTGCTCTCCGCGGCAGCGCCGGACGCCGAAATCACGCCGATAGAATCCCGCGAGCTGGGCGCGAGTTGGTTCCGGGTGCGCGCGAAGGATCCGGGCGTTCGGGCGAGGATATTCTACGCCCTCGCGGAGAATAAAATAGACCTCATTGAAATGAAAAACGACAAGCTCATGCTGGAGCAGGTGTTCTTGAACCTTACAAGTTAGGAAAAGTATTTTATGGCCTCTCTCTTTAAAAAAGAAATTGGAATATACTTCACGACGCCCTTTGGCTTCGTGTACCTGGGGATATTCCTCGCCATGTCCGGCATCATGTTCACCATCTACAACCTGCTCGGCGGCAACGCGGACATGGCAGGCACCTTCGACCTCCTAAAAAACATGAGCTTCATAATATTCCCCATACTCACCATGAGGCTCTTCGCGGAAGAGCGGCGAGCGGGCACCGAGATGGTGCTGGTGACGTCGCGGCTCACAACGTGGGACATCGTTATGGGAAAATTCCTGTCGGCCGTGGCGCTGTTCGCTCTGGCGCTCGCGGCAACGCTTATCTACGCGGGCATAATAAACGCCTACGGCGTGCTGAACGTTGGCTCGCTCTTCGCTTCCTACCTCGGGTTCTTCCTGCTGGGCGTGAGCATGATAGCCATATGCCTCTTTATCGCCTCGGTCGCGGAAAACCAGATAACGGCGGCCATAGCGTCCTTCGGCCTGCTTTTCTTTATGACGATACTGGCTTCGTTCACGAAGTCAATAAATATACCCGTGATCACTCCGCTGTTGTCCGCAATCGCCATAACCACGCGTTACGACGAATTTACCCTGGGGATGCTGCGGCTGGGGCCGGTGTGCTACTACACCGGCATTACAGTGGTGTTTCTGATGCTCACGGTCTACAATATGCGCAGGAGAAGATATAATTGATAGTCTCCGACGGCTTAAGGACTCCGTCCTTAAGAATCCTGCTGGGGACGCTTGTCCCCAGACCCCGGCTCACTTCGTGAGCCAACCTAATAGTGATTGACAATATATGAATGATGTAAAAGTAAAGAAACGGAATTTTATGATAAAGTCGCTGGTGGCGATAGGTTTGGTGGTGGTCATTTTTGTATTCCTCACCATGCTCGCCTACCTGGCGCCCTGGAAATACGACATGACGGAGCAAAAGCTCTTCACGCTGAGCGGCGAGACGGTGAGCGTCGCTGATTCGCTGGGGGACACGGTGGTCAGGATAGGCGCGGTCTACCCCGAAGGCAATCCCGACTCAATGGTTTCAGCCCTGCTCAATGAGTACGCGAAGCTCGGCCCCAACATTGAGGTAAGCTATCTCGACGTGGAAAAGAACCCTTCGGTGCTGGCGGGCTACAACATAGGCGACGCCGCCGCGCTCGCCAACGGCACACTCATAGTGAACAGCGGCGGCCGGTACAAGCTCATAAGGGACACGGAGCTATTTTCAACAGGCGAAACCGGCAACATATTCTACGGCGAAAGCGAATTGACTGGCGCGATACGCTACGTTACCACCGAAGACTTGCCCACCGTTTACTTTGTACAGGGGCACGACGAGGTAGCCACCGGAACGGACATGAGCGAGGCTGTGGCGCTTTTGGAGCGCAACGCCTACGCGGTGGACAGCGTAACGCTGCTACAGCACGGCGGCGTGCCCGCCGGCGCAAGCGTATTGATCTTCGCCTCCCCCAAAAAGGACCTCGACGGGGAGGAGCTCGATATGGTGCGCGAATACATAAACAACGGCGGGAAGATACTGCTGATGCTTGACCCTGTGCTGAGCGGCAACGACGCGCTCACTAACTTCTCCACGCTGGCAAGCGATTACGGCGTCGGCATAGCGAACAGCTACGTTTACGAGGAAGACCCGAACCATTACATGACGGTGAGCAACCTGTACTTAATACCCCTGTACGGAACGCACGAGATAACCGTGCAGCTCATAAACGGGCAAAAGCTCGTCGTACTGCCGCTCGCGCGCGGCTTGTCCGCGATTGAAGGCGCGTCGCCCGGCCCGCTGCTCCAGTCCTCCCCCGATTCCTGGATGAGGACGGACATGGGCATCGCGAGCGAGGCGATGACGGACGCGGACACGCCCGGGCCGGTAACGCTGGCCTACGCCGCCTCAAAGAGCAACGCCGGTACCGGCGCGGCCTCCTCGCAAGCTGTTATAATAGGCGATTCCAACTTCGCCACAAACGAAGTTATAAACATGCAGGCCAATTCCGACCTGTTCATAAACTCCGTAAACTGGCTAACGGGCGGGCGCGAGGCGGATATCATAGCCGGCAAGGTCATCAACGCTGGCAACCTTGTGGCGCGGGGCGGCGACTTTAATGTCCTCATGGCCGTCTGCTGCGTGGTGATGCCCGCGGTCATGTTCGTGGGCGCGGCGCTAGTATGGCGCGTTAGGAAAAACAAATGACGCGCGGCGCTCTTAAGAAGTACAGGGGGCTCATAGCGCTGGCCGCCATAGCCCTCGTGTGCGTAGTTGCGTACCTTCTGGTAGCGGCGTCAAACGACCCCGGCGTAACAGGCAGGCTGTATCCGGTAAGGGGCGGCGACGCCATAAGCAGTATTGATATAGTGAACGAATACGGCGAATTCCACTTTGAGCCGGACGGCGAAGGTGAGTGGACGGTCACGAGCGGCGGCAACACTTACCGAGCGCATGATGAAAAAATGCAACTGATGCTGGCCGCACTGGGCGATTTTACCATTTCACGCACGCTAGATGGAACCGGGCCCGCTTACGGCCTCGACGACCCCGCGGCCTCCGTGACGGTCGTGACGGGCGGCGGAGCGGAATACTCTTTCGACGTGGGCTCCGAAACTGTTAGCCGGGCGGACAATTACGTAAAGAGCGGGGACACCGTGGCCGTGACATCATCTTCCAACGTTGCGCAGCTAACCGGCAGCCTGCTGGCCTACCGCGACAAGGAAGTGTTCACCGTCGATCCAACCAGCCTCGTACAGATAGGCTACTATAACGGCGGCGAGCTGGTGATGTCGCTGGGGCGCGTGGACGGCGGCTGGGTGCTCGAGTACCCGTTCGAGGCTCCGGCGCGCAACATAGAGATGGAAGATTTCCTCACCATGCTGAACGGGCTCACAGTGGCGGGGTATCCTGACATGAAGGAGTACAGCGCCGCCGGCCTCGGCCTAAATGACGCGGGCGAAGCGCTTATGCTCGTTGATATGGACGGCAATACGCAGGTTATGGAATTCGGCGGCGTGTCGGGCACCGGGCGCTTTGTACGCACGGGCGGGGAGGACGACGTGGCTGTGCTATACAACGCCGACATCGACTTAAGCTACATGGATCCCTACCGCATGATGCTCATAGCGCCGCTCCGTACCACCATGGACGCGGTCAAATCCATAACGGTGGAAGCTGATGGCGAAACATACGCCTTCGACGCAAACGACGAGGCGCAGACCGCTTCGCTAAACGGCAGGCTGATAGATTACAACGGCTTTATCCGCGTGTTTTACCGTTATATAACGCTGGTAGCCCGTGGGCGCGACGAGAGCGGGCCGCAAAGCGCGGAGCCCGTCATGACTCTCAAAACGGTCAGCAACGACGGGAACGAGGTTATTCTAAAACTCCTGCCCCGGGATGACGGTACTTACTACATGGACATGGGCGGCGATGTGGTCTACTACATGGACAAGTCCCAGGCGGACGACCTTATGGACAGGATAACAGGTATAGAGTTTGGCGAAAGCCAATAAAATAAAAATTATTATAAGGAGGAGAAGAATGAAGACAAAGACGAAACTGATAGCTATGGCTATCGCGGCGCTGTTCGTGTTCACCGCGTTCTGCGCCGTCGGCGCGGCCGCTCCCGCGGACGTCGCCAAGTCCGGAAGCGATGGCGCGTACATCGGCAAGATCCCCGTAACGCTCAAGCACGACGTTCACGGCAACGACGCCAAGTGGGCCGAGAAGTACGCCGCCGAGGAGTACGGCGCGAAGTATGAGGTCATAGACCCCGACCAGGATCTTTCCGCCGAGATCGCTGCCTGCGAAACCTTCATCAGCAAGGGCGTGGACGGCATCATCCTCCACCCGGTCGATGAGAGCGGCGTGGACGAGATCATCCAGGAGATCCGCGACGCGGACATCAACGTGCTCGTGTACAACGTTGCCGCGGCCGGCAAGAAGGTTCCCTTCCTCGCCATCGACGAAGCCGAAGTGGCTTCGGAAATGGGCGCGGACATGACCAAAAAGTGGATGGAGCTCTATCCCGACATACCGGTCGAGATCGGCCTCGTAAGCTGGACGGACATAGCCTTCTGCTTTGACAACAGGACAGGCCCCTTCCTTAAGGGCGCGGCCACTGTTATCGAGCTGCCCGAGGACGGCCCCCACTTCCAGAACAGCGCCGGTGAAGACCTCTACGGCGCGAAGTATTGGGAGCATGCGGGCGGCAACTTTGAAAAGGCGATACAGGTAACATCCGACGCCATAACAAAGTATCCCGACGTCAACGTGATCTACGGTGACAACGCGCAGAACGGCCTCGGCGTCCTCGCGGCGTACGAAGCGGCTGGCCGCGGCAAAGCCGAAGACGGCGT
>JAVBSU010000081.1:0-5818 GCA_031556555.1 Christensenellaceae bacterium | reverse complement strand
TCCGAAACTTCGCTGTGCATGAGCTCGCCCGTTATGCGCCCTTCGTGCATAACTATAACCCTGTCGCAAAGGGTAAGCGTCTCCTGCATTTCGGACGACACGAGCACAACGCTGATGCCCTGCTTTATGAGCTCGTTTATTATGATGTAAATCTCCTCTTTCGCGCCTATGTCTATGCCCTGCGTGGGCTCGTCCAGGAAGAGTATTTTTGGCTGGTTCATGAGCCAGCGCGCTATTATGACCTTTTGCTGGTTTCCGCCTGAAAGGTTGTTTATGATCTGCTCAAGCGTGGGGGTTTTAACGCGCAGCTTCTTTACGTACTCTTCGGACAGCGTATTGAGGGTTTTAAGGTTTAAAAGGCCGCTTTTGCCCCTGAGTTTCTTTAAATAGACGGACGTCATGTTGTCCTTTACGCTCAGCCTTAAAAAAAGCCCCTGCGCCTTGCGGCCCTGCGGGACGAGCGCCATGCCGCAGTCGATCGCTTCCCTCGCGCTGTGCATCTTACGCTCCACGCCCATTACCTTTATTGTGCCGGAGTCGCGCCTGTCAACGCCGAACACAGCCTGCAGGAGCTCGCTCCGGCCCGCGCCCACAAGCCCGGTTATGCCTAGAGTTTCGCCCTCGTAGACCTTGAAGCTGGCGTGCCGCACCTTGCGGCCCACGCAAATATTTTCGGCTTCCATTACGACCTTCCTGCCGGAATAGTCCGTAACGAAATTGTCCCTCACCGTCTCGCGGCTGTACTCCCTGCCCACCATTAGGGATATCATCTTCTGCATGGTGATGTCTTTTATGCTGAGCGTGTCTATGTGCTGGCCGTCGCGCATCACCGTTACCGTGTCGGAAAGGCGCATGATCTCGTCCAGCTTGTGCGAAATGTAGGCTATTGTTATGCCCTGCTTTTTAAGGTCGTCTATTATTCGGAAGAGCGTTTCGACCTCCGACTTAGTAAGCGCGCTGGTGGGCTCGTCCATTATTATGAGCTTGGCTTTTAGCGCCAGCGCTTTGGCGATTTCCACGAGCTGCTGCTGCGCCGTGCTTATGTCGCGTATGAGCGTGTCCGGGTCGAGGTACCCAAGATCCACGTACCGCATTGCCCGCGCAGTCTCTTCGTGCATCTTTTTAAGATCCACGAAGCCGTACTTGTTTTTGGGCAGCCTGTTCTCGAATATGTTTTCCGCTATGCTAAGCGCGTTCGATAACGAAAGCTCCTGGTGGATCATTGAAATGCCGAGATCCTGCGCGTGCCGCGGGCTCCTGAACTTGACCGCCTCGCCGCCGAACATGAGCTCGCCGCCGTCCGGCGCGTACACGCCCGCGATGACGTTCATGAGAGTGGACTTGCCCGCGCCGTTTTCCCCGACTATTGAGTGGAACTCTCCCCGCTTTATATCAAAGCTTACGTTATCCAGCGCCTTAACGCCGGGAAACACCTTCGTTATATTTTTTATGGAATAAATCACGTCACTGTTCATATCAGGCTCCGCCAGCCTTCTGCCGGGAGCCGGTTTCCCGGCCCCCACAGGCTGTTTGTTCTTAGTTTTTTCAGTCAGTATCCAATTAACCCAATCAGCTTGCGCCGTACTCGTAGCCGATCTCTTCGAGGTAGGAGTCGACGTTTTCGGTCGTTATGAGGTCGAGCGCGGTAAAGGCGTTGCCTTCCACTCCGGGCTCGCCGGTTATGCAGTAGTTATATCCGTAAATGAGGGGGTTAGCGCCCTGGTCGAAGGGGCCCTGAGCTATGGTCGCCTGTATCGTTCCGTCGCGGAGGCCGTCCACTATGGCGTCTTGGTAGTCGAAGCAAACCATCTTGAGCTCGCCCGAAAGGCCGAGATCGCGTATCGCCTGGGCAACGCCTATCTGGCCGGAAGCTGTCACGAGTATGCCGTTCATGTCGGGGTTGGCGGTGATGAGGTCTTTGGCGACCGTGTAGGCGGTATCGTCGTTGTCGTTGCACTCAACTGTGGGGATCACGGTGATGCCCGGATACGCTTCGGCCATGCGGTCTTCTATACCCGTCCTTCTGAGTTCGTGGGAGGAGAGGCTGAAGAGGCCTGTTACTATGCCTACCGTTCCTTCTTCGTCAAGGAGTCCGGCCATTATGTCCGCGGCTTCGTTACCGGCGGCGTAGAGGTCCTGGCCGACGAAAGCTACCCTGGTACTTGGGGCTGTCGTGTCGGTGTTGTAGGTATAAACGTGTATACCGGCCTCTGTGGCCCTGTCTATGGACGGTATGAGAGTGTCCGACGCGCCGAACAGAGATATAACGTCGTATTCCTGCACTATGCAGGTGTCGAGGGCGTCCGTCATGGCCTGCGCGTTCATGTCTTCAAACGTTATGATGTCAACCTTCGCGTTGTAGCCGCCCTCCGCGAGCAGCGCTTTGGCGGACTCTATGCCGCTCACGACTTCCAGCCAGAATGGGCCGTAGGGTATGCAGAAAGCGGCCAGCTTGACTTCTACTCCTTCGGTGTTTTCCACCGCGTCCACCGCTATGCGGTCGAGCTGCACCTTGGCGCCGTCTATAACCGTGCTCTCGCCGGCCAGCGCGGGCGTGGCCACGGCAAACGCCACCAACAGCGTCACCGCGCAAAACATTGCGATCATTCTTTTCCTGTTCATTTTGTCTCCTCCATAATAATGTTATTTTATTTCACTCGAAGTGAAACTGCTAAACTATTTCTTTCTTGCGGCTGTTTATGATGTTTTTGACGGGCGCTATGGCCACGGCCACAAGTATGACTATGCCCACCATCGCCGTCTGCCAGTAGCTCGTTACACCGAGCAGCACGAAGGCGTTTTTTATGAGGCCGATTATGGCCGAGCCCACGAGCACGCTCCATATTTTGCCCTCGCCGCCCTGCATGCTGAAGCCGCCGATTATTACCGCCGCTATGACGTCCATCTCAAAGCCGTTGCCGAGCTGCGAGTCCGCCGCGTGCAGCTTGCCGGTGGCGATTATTCCGCAGAAGGCCGCCAGCCCGCTCTGGGTTACGTACACGAGCAGCTTGACGTTCTTGGTGTTTATTCCCGAAAGCTCGGCCGCGCGCTCGTTGTTGCCCACGGCGTATATGTTGCGGCCGGTCAACGTGCGCGTGGAGAACACGATGCCTATTATCACCACCACGAACATGAGTATAACCGAGAAGGGGAGCTGGCCGATGTAGCCGCCGCCCAGAAAGGATATGGGGCTGTCGAAGGTCACCGAACGGCCGCCGGACACCAGTAGCTGCGCTCCTTTTATGACGTAGCCCGTGCCCAGCGTCACTATGAAGGGCGCTATGCCGAGGCGGGTGATAAGAAGGCCGTTGGCCGCGCCTATCATGAGGCCCACGCCTATGACAACTATAACAACCAGCGCCACGTTCGCCCCGCCGGAAAGCATCATCGCGAGTATGCAGCCGCACAGGCCAAGGACGTAGCCGATGGAAAGGTCGATGCCCCCCGTGAGGATAACCAGCGCCATGCCCACCGCCAGTATGGTTATCTGCGACAACTGCTGCAGCACGTTGAATATGTTCGCCACCGTTAAGAAGTAGGGGCTGGCGAAGGACATGATGGCGCAAATGGCGATAAGGGCGACCACTATGCCGAATTCACCGCTGTTTATAAAGCGCTTCGCGCCCTTCTTGCGCGCGCTGTCCTGTATTGTTTTAGATTCCTGACTCATAGCTGATTCTCCTGATATTGTATTTATATCACCTTGCCAAACATCATGGCATAAACCGGCCCGGCTTCCAGCAGGCTGTTCAAAAATCTGCAAGACTAGGAAGCAGAAAATGTATAGGGGCGAACTATATAATTAATATGTGAGCGTCTATACATTTTCGCTGACGACGTATTGCGGAGAATTTCAACAGCCTGCCGCGTTGTTATAATCGTTAATCGCGCGGAACATGGCTTTAAGGTTTTCCGGCGATGTGGGCCCCTGGACGTTGTGTATCGTGTTGAACACGAAGCCGCCGCCCGGCGCGAATATTTTAAGCCTTCGCGTAACTTCTTCATAAACATCTTCGGGCGTGCCGAAGGGCAGGGTTTTCTGGGTGTCGACGCCGCCGCCCCAGAATGTGAACACACCGCCCCAGTCGCGCTTCAGCCGCTCGGGCTCCATGTCTTTGGCGGAGCACTGCACCGGGTTTAGTATGTCCACTCCCGCTTCGCGGAGTTCGGGCAGCAGGCCGTATATGGAACCGCAGGTGTGGAAGAATATCTTCCAGGACGTGTTCTCGTGTATCCAGTTGTTTATCTTTTGGTACTTTTTAAGATAGAACTCGCGGAACATGTCGCTTGAAAGGTAAAGCCCGTTCTGCGTGCCGAAGTCGGTTCCGCTCACCGCGACGACCTGTATCTTGTCCCCCGCGAGCTCCCACAGCGTTTTGGCGTTCTCTATGCCTATTTCTATCTGCATGTCGTAGCAGTCGTGCACATACCCTGGGTCTGTGTAGTACGCCATGAGCCATTCCTGCGGGTCGCGTATGCCGTCCGGTTCCTTAATGCCCGGCCCCTGCAAAAAGCCCATGTCGCCCATGGCCGTGATAATGCTGGAAAAGAAGAGCCCGTAGTTCGTGTTATCGTAGAAATAATTGACTTTGTCTTCTATGTTGCGCAACTGTTTGTCGGAATACTTTGAAAAATCGTTCCTGAAATCTTCGCGGGCGTACGAGCCGCCCTCTTCGTATTCCTTTTTTATGCGGGTGATGTTGTTGAAAAAGTAGCCGCCCGGCATGAGCACGGCGCAGGGCTTTGCGCCACGGTCGCCCTGGGGGTACATAACAATCTCGCCGTTGGCGTCTTCCGCTACTTCGAAGCCTCCGCCCACCAGCACATTATCCCCGCTGGGCAGCTTCCACGGCTTCCAGTCCTTGTTCTCGTAGCCGTAAACGGTGTAGTTTGTATCTATGCCGACGACGTCCACGCCGAACGCTACCCTGTCTTCCTCTTCTATCATGCCGAGGAGCTGGAAGGGCTCGTTAACTTTCACGGGCGCGCCTCCAATGCCCGCCGCTTCCCGCAGCAGCCCGAGCGCGTGCGCCTGTATTCCGGTAATGGTGGAGGAACCCATATCCACCACGACCTTCCCGGGGTCTTCGTGGTTGATGGTCTTTATAAATCTTTCCCTTGAATCGAGCGCCATATCGGTCTCCCTTTAGCCTATTTTTATTACTGCCTTGACGACCTCGCTCTTCTGGTGCATGTTTACGTCGAAGGCTTTTTCTATATCGTCGAAATCAAATTCGTGCGTTACTATTTTTGAAACATCTATTTTGCCCTGCGCCAGCGCCTTTATGGCGGTTGGGTAAAGGTTTTTGTACCTGAAAATAGTCTTTATTCCGCCGACCTGGCCCATCAGCCTGGCAAAGTCGAATTCCAGCACGTCCTGCGGGGCCATGCCCACCAGAACTATGCCGCCGCCGCGCTTTATGAGCTCCACTGTCTGCTGGGTGGTCTTCACCGAACCAGCCGTCTCTATAACAATGTCCGCGCCCTCGCCGTTAGTGGCTTGCATAACGGCTGCCGCCACGTCTTCTTCCGAACCGTTTACGACGCGCGTCGCGCCCAGCTCAATGGCTTTATTGAGCCGGTTTTCGAGCACGTCCACGACGGTTACGTCCGTGGCGCCGTAAGCCAGGCACGCCAGCAGCGTTACGAGGCCGATGCAGCCCGCGCCCAGTATCACGACGCTGCTGCCGAGGGTTACGCCGCCCACTTTCGCCGCTTCCAACCCGACCGACAGGGGCTCGACAAGCGCGCCCTCTTTAGTCGAGACGTTGTCCGGCAGTTTAAAGGCCATGTTCGCCGGAAACGCTATGTAGTTTTC